>JANOGH010000618.1:0-4026 GCA_031414075.1 Betaproteobacteria bacterium
CAGATGAAATGATTCTTGGGATGAATACCCGACCAGACAAGGATCAGCAGAATTGTTCCAAGCAGCGCAAGGTGCCAATGTTTGGATGTCATGTATAGAGGCCGTGAATGCGTGAATATCGTAAATTCCGTGAATGCCGTAACAACAATAAGACGCGTGTGGCCGTTAAAGGCGTAGCGTCAGTGCCTTTGCGGCATTCACGATAATCACGTCATTCACGATATTCACGGTAATTGATCCACTTTCAAAAACACCCTCCGGTCGTCGGATAGATTACCGCTACGCTGCGAGATCGTAGTATTGTCAGTCTGAACGCGGCTCTGGTCCACGCCGCCGATTTCCATCCATTCCCCCAGCCTGCCTGACACAACGGTATCTACCCGCTGCACGTTGATGGTCTGCGCCCTTGGATCGGACGCCGTATCGCGGCGCGAACTGATTTCCAGCATTACCCGGTCGCCGTTTACCCGCGGCCTGACACGGAACCCGGTGTCGGCGTCGCGATATTCCACCGACTGCGAAATCTGCGTTCCCTGCGGTGACTGGATCACGTTCTGGCTGCGTATGGGCACCGATTGTCCGATGCGGATCGTCGCTTCGTTACCCTCCAGCACCTGTACGGTCTGCACGCCGCGATCGGTGGCGGCCGACTGCGAGCTGATTGCGCGTCCCCTGACGACGTTGTCGCCTTTGCGAATGACGACAGTACCGCCTTGCTTACTGGGGCTACCGGGAACAGTAGCCCGGGCGTCGCCGGCGCCGATGCTGCCCGAGACCTCCGCTTCGGACGCACGGCCGATCCCGACCGCCTCCTGGCGCACCGATATCACCAGCCGCTTCGGCATGGTATCGACCGCGTCGAGCACCTTGTGCAGATCCGCCAGATTCTGCGGCGTCGTGCGCACGATCACACGGTTCTGCAAGGCACTGATGGTGCCGCCCGGGGCCAGTAATGGCCTGAGCATCGGCACGATCTGATCGGCGCTGCGGTATTTCAGATCGATGACTTCAAGGACGCTCTGCTGCCCCTGAGCCGTCGCGAACCACCCCAGCATAACCGCGCAAACTATTGCACGCATGTCCCGGCACCTCACGATTTTCACCTCGTCCCATCGGTGAGGCGCTAGGCACGAGGCGCGAGGCACGAGGGTTGGGCTAAGCCTTAAATCGCTCACACCTCGCGCCTCGCGCCTCACCCCATCCTCCACTCCCGCGGCAATTCCCGGCTCGCCGGATCCTGACGGTAGAACTGCGCAAGCTGCTCATAGACCTGCGGATAAACGGCTCGGACGATATCCGGGAGTTCGAAGAAGGCTTCGCTGACGACAGCGAAGAATTCCGCAGGCGACTCGGTCGCATAGGCATCGATCTCGGTATGCTCCCCCGCTTCGACCCGCCTGCAAAGATCCTTGTAGGCCGCATTGAAAATCTGCGACCACGCCTTGCGATCCATGCCGGCATGCAAGGGAGGAAAACCATTGGCGTCGCCGTTGAGCATGTCGAGCTTGTGCGCGAACTCGTGGATAACCACATTCATGCCGTCCATGTCGCCCGCGTGTTCCACATCCGCCCACGACAGGATGACCGGGCCGCGGAGCCAGGCCTGCCCGGCAAAGGCCCTTTCGTCTGTTTCGACGAGCCCATCCAGGTTGCGAAATTCGTGACGCGACATAAACTCTTCGGGGTAAACAATGACCTCGACCCAGCCATCGTAGTGCTCGATTCCCAGCTCGAGCACCAGGATGCAGGCCTGGACCGCGATGCCGAGTTTCATCTCCTGATTGAGTTCCAGGCCGCCGGCCGCCGAAATCTGCTTGCCATGCATGAACAGGATTGCCAGGTTTTTCAACCGTGCGCGCTCGTCATCGTTCAGGCGTGCCACAAAAGAAAAGCGTTCCGTAACACGCCGCCAGGTCGCATCGTCCAGATCGGACTTGCCTAGGATACGTCGCCTGCGCCACTGCCCGAAGCCGAACATGCCTGCCGCCTGCGGATCAGGACCGCGGCTCCTCGTGGCCCGCCTCGTCCTCCTGTGAGGCATCTGCCAGCGACTCTTCCAGGCTGCGAACCTGCCCCGGCTGATCCAGCTCCACTCTTTCTATCCGATTGAAGCGGCGCGTGAGTTTGTCGCCCGTTATACGCAGCTTCTCCGTATCTTCGTGCGCCTGACGGATATGATCCGCAAGCTTTCCGAGGCGCTGATCAAACAGATTGAAATCCCTGCCGAGCTTACCGAGCTCGTCCTTGATGATGTGCACCTGTTCGCGGGTGGCGACATCCTTCATGACCGCGCGCGCGGTATTCAGCACAGCCATCAGCGTGGTCGGCGATACGATCCAGACGCGCCGCTGCATGGCGAAATCCACCACTTCAGGATGATAGCCATGGATCTCGGCAAATACAGCTTCGGCTGGCACAAACATGACCGCACCATCGGATGTCTCACCCGGAATGATGTACTTGGCGGCGATATCTTCCACGTGTTTTTTAACGTCCACGCGGAACTGCCGCTGCGCGAGCATTCGATCGCTATCGCCCACGCCGATTTCAAACATCCGATGATAGTTTTCCATTGGAAACTTGGAGTCCACCGCGACCATTCCCGTCGGCTCCGGCAGTTTGAGTACGCAATCAGCGCGAACATCTCTACCTTCCCGATCCTTATTCTTGAACGTGTATTGAAATTCGAACGCGATTTCCGGGAGGATGTTGCGCACCAGGTTTTCGAGCTGCACCTCGCCGAAGGCACCGCGCGAACGCTTGTCGCCGAGCAGCTCCTGCAAGCTCACCACATTGCTGGTGAGCCCGTCTATTTTCTTCTGCGCTTCGTCGATCGTAGCCAGCCGCGCCATCACGCTGACGAAGGTTTCATTGGTTTTCTTGAAGCCTTCCTCGAGGCGTTCACTGACTTTCCCGCTGATCTGATCGAGCCGCGAGTCGGTGGTCTTGGTGAGCGACTCCATCGAAGCGGAGAGTTGGGCGGAGGCGTTGCGCATCGTGGTCTGGATCAGCTCCTGCTCGGCGCGATTCTGCTCGGCGAGGGTCTGCAGGATGCGGGTCAGTACTTCGGTGCGCAACTGGTCGTGCTTGGCCTGCAGATCGGCGCTCATGTCGGCGAGCTTCTTCGTCATGGTTTCCCGGGTCGCGGAAAGCTCCTCGACCTGCTTGACCTGCAGCGCGCCTACCGTGCTGCGCGTCTGGGTGAGTTCCTGCGTGATGGTATTGCGCAGACGTTCGAACATTTCGTTCTGCGACGCGCTGAGGCGATCGCCCAGACTGTTCAGGCCGGCGTTGAGGTCTTTGAGCATCGCCATGTGCTTTTCCTGCAGCACACGCGCAAGCGATTCGGGATGACTCACCTGGCGGCGCGCCATGCCGACGACGATGAATATCAGGACGATGACCGCAATGAGCGTCGCGGCGGAAACGATCAAATCCGGGGAGAGTTCGGGCATGAGCCGAGTATAAACCACCCTCCACCTCATCCCAGCCTTCTCCCCCTCCCTGAGGGAGGCGGAGAAGGAGCCAAAGGCTCTAAAAGAACACGGGCGACTACGTCGCCCGATTTGCATCTACCTCTCCCTCTCCGCCCTCTAGGGGGAGAGGGCTGGGGTGAGGTGGGTCAGGCGGCAGCCGTCGTGGTGTCCCGCGACGCACGCTTGCGCTCATGCTCCTTCAGATGGCGCTTGCGGATGCGAATCGATTTCGGCGTAATCTCGACCAGTTCGTCGTCGGCGATGAACTCCACCGCTTTCTCCAGCGTCAGTTCAATGGGCGGTACCAGTCGCACGGCTTCGTCGGTGCCCGAGGCGCGAACGTTGGTGAGTTGCTTGCCTTTGATCGGATTGACCACCAGGTCGTTGTCGCGCGAATGGATGCCGATCACCATGCCTTCATACAGCGCCTCGCCCGGAGAGACGAACATGCGGCCGCGGTCCTGCAGCTTCCACAAGGCGTAGGCCACCGCTTCGCCATCGTCCTGGGAAATCAGCACGCCGTTGCGGCGTTCTTCCATGTCCCCTTTTA
>JANOGH010000619.1:0-8211 GCA_031414075.1 Betaproteobacteria bacterium
AGGCGCGAGGCTCTAGGCTCGAGGTTGAGTAAAGCCTTAAAGCATTCAAGACTTAGAACCTCGTGCCTCGTGCCTAGAGCCTCGCGCCTGGCGGGCGGCCTCGCCCCTCAGCCCTTTCATTGCGCACTTCCCAGTTGGGCCCATTACTGGTTAAATAACCAGTATGCCGCTCAAGACCGTCATTGGTGACCATGGCTCCGCCATCAAGGGCCGGGGCGCGACGCTCAATCCCGAAGGCCGCTTCGAGGAAGCTTCGCGGGAAGCGTTCGACGACGGCTGGGATGGGCCATTCGAAGATGAGCCGGGGCGCCCGCAGACCGTCGTCACGGCGGAGCGCGCCAGGAGCATCATCTCGAGAAACGATTCGCCGGACATTCCGTTCACCTGCAGCATCAACCCGTATCGCGGCTGCGAGCATGGTTGTATCTACTGCTATGCGCGGCCTTCCCATGCCTACCTGAATCTTTCGCCCGGCATCGATTTCGAGACACGGTTGTTCGCCAAGGTGAATGCGGCCGAAATGCTGCGCGAGGAACTGGCAAGGCCCGGTTACGTTTGCAGCACCATCAGCATCGGCGCCAATACGGATCCTTATCAGCCGGCCGAGCGCACCTGGAAGATTACCCGGTCGATCCTGGAGGTGGCGGCGCAGTGCAATCAGCCGGTCGGCATCATCACCAAGAACGCGCTGGTCGAGCGCGACCTCGATATCCTGGTACCTATGGCGGAAAAAGGCCTGGCAACCGTATTTATTTCGGTGACCACGCTCGATCACGACCTGGCGCGCAGGATGGAGCCGCGGGCTTCGGCCCCAGCACGCCGGATAGAAGCCATCCGCCGTGTCGCGCACGCCGGGGTGCCGGTCGGTGTGATGGTGGCCCCGATCGTGCCTTTCCTCACCGATTCGGCGACCGAGCAGATCCTCGAAGCGGCGCGCGATGCCGGCGCGCTCTCCGCGGGCTATGTGTTGATGCGCTTGCCGTACGAAGTGAAAGATCTTTTCAAAGACTGGCTGATGCATCACTATCCGCTTAAGGCCGAGCATGTCATGAGCCGCGTGAAGCAGATGCGCGGCGGGCGCGAGAACGATCCCGAATTCGGCACACGCATGCGCGGCAGAGGAGAGTTTGCCGACTTGCTGAGGATGCGATTCGAGACAGCCTGCAGACGGCTGGGCCTGAACGAACACCGGCGCGTGCTGGACATTGCGCAATTCAAGCGGCCGCGCCTGGACGGACAGATGGGCCTGTTCTAGGGAATCTCTGAACATGTGTCTTCCCCGCGAAAGCGGGGAACCAGTTTTCTTTACAAGACATGGATTCCCGCTTTCGCGGGAATGACAAATCAGGACATGTTCACAGGTTCCCCAGGGATTCGACAGCGAATACCGGCCACGAGGGAAGGGAACCTTCGGCAATGCGCGACGCGGGATTCATCAAACGGCTGGAAAAAGCTCTGCCCGAATGGGCGCAGAGCGGATTTCTTTCCGCCGAGGGTGCCAAAGGTATCCTCGCGTTCGAGAAGGAGCGCGCCGGCGGTGGCGTTCGCTATCTCACCGTAGCGCTGGCTATCCTCGGCGTATTGCTGCTCGGCTCCGGAATCATCAGTTTCTTCGCTGCGAACTGGCAATGGCTGCCAAAGATCGCCAAGCTTGCGCTGCTGTTCGGCGGCATGTGGGTTGCGTACGCCATCGCCGGATACATGCTTGGGCGCGGCGCCCATCCGCTGGTGGGTCAGGCGGTGCTGCTGCTCGGCGTTATTCTGTTCGGCGCCAACATCTGGCTGGTAGCGCAGATCTATCACATCTCGTCGCATTACCCGAACGGCGTGCTCATCTGGTCGATCGGCGCGCTGTTGGCCGCTTATCTGTTGCGTTCGCACCCTGCCCTGTGCGCGGCCGCATTGCTCGCAATCCTGTGGACCGGCATGGAAGGTTTCGGCTTCGATCGTCCGGTGCATTGGCCTTATCTGCTGTTCTGGCTCGCCTGCCTGCCGCCCGTAGTTCAGCACCGCTGGCGGTTTGCCGCCCATGTGGCGGCGATCGGAATTTTGTTCTGGAGCTGGTCTGCGGTATTTCACGTCGAATGGGCCGTGCGCGGCGGAATGCTGTACCTGGCTCAGCTGTTTTTCCTGATTTATCTCGCTGCTTTCCTTGCCGGCATGTTGATGGAGCGCACCGATAGTGCGGCCGACTTGTCCGGTCTGGTCAAACGCTATGCCGGCATCGCAGCACTGGCCGCGCTGTTCGTCCTTACGTTTCCCGGATTTCACAAAGATACCGGCTGGTGGCGCGCAGGCGGCGACGTGGAGCCGGCGCATACCGGCCAATGGGTGATTGCGACACTGGTTGCGCTGCTCTTGGTCATCGCACTGGCGTGGCAGCACCGCAGAGTCGATGTGGGCAAGGCGCGCCCCAGGCATCTGGACTGGGGTTGGGGTTTGCTGGCGATGGTGACGGGGTTGATTCTTGTCAACCTGTTTACCCGCGGCACGTATCCGCAGGCCGTTCCCATCCTGTTCAACCTGCTGTTCTTCGGCGGGCTGGTCTGGCTGATCTATGTCGGCATCGCCGCGCACGATCGCGGCATGGTGAACCTGGCATTCGCATTCTTCGCGCTCGGCATTCTTGCGCGCTACCTCGATACTTTCTGGACTTTGCTGGGCCGCTCTTATTTTTTCATGGGCGGCGGGCTCGTGCTGATCGTCGCGGGCATCGTACTGGAGCGCAGCCGCCGCCGGATCACGCGCGCACTGGAAGGCGGCGCCAAATGAACAAACGCCTATTCTTCGTCGTGCTGGTACAGACGCTGATCCTCCTCGCCATGATCGGCATGCGTCAGTGGACGCTGGCGACCGGTATGCCCGTGATACTGGAGACTCAACCCATCGATCCGCGTTCGCTGTTTTCCGGTGACTACGTGCGGCTCAATTACAAAGTCTCCGACCTCAGGCTGGAAGAATTGGCGGGGGACAGGCTCTTCAATCGCCATGACACGGTTTTTGTTGTCCTCGCACGCGATGGTGAATCCGGCGGCGAATACTGGAAAGCGATATCTGTGCATCGCGGCCGTCCGCGCCCGGGCGACGGACAGGCCGTGATCAAAGGCCGGGTCGAGTACACCGGCGACACGATATGGGATGCCGCGCAGAACAAAGCCGTCGAAGTGAAGCATGTGCACGTAAGGTACGGTATCGAGGATTACTTCGTGCAGGAAGGCACCGGCCGCGAGTTGGAGCGTCCAAGGCAGGATGAGAAGGTTTCCATTGAAGTTGCGGTGGACCGGTTTGGCAACGCCGGCATCAAAGCGGTGCTGGTGAATGGCCGGCCGAAATTCATCGAAACGCTGCTCTGATGTTGAAAATCTATTCCGCGCAGACGCTCCCCGATGCGCATCTGGTGCGCGGTCTGCTTGCGCAGGCAGGCATCGACGCGCGCGTATTCAACGAGAATGCACAGAGCGTCATGGGTGAGATCCCCTTCCACCAGGCATGGCCTGAAGTTTGGATCATGGACGAAAGTGACGCGAAGCAGGCGCGGGATCTGATCCATCAGATCGAGCAGCCACCGACTCGCTCAAGCCCGACATTCTGTCCGCACTGCCATGAAGAAAATCCCGCCAACTTTCACACCTGCTGGCATTGTGGACGGGAGTTCTGAGCCGTCCGCCACGTAGGGCCACGAAGGAAGAGATCGGTCGCTTCCACACGCGCAGCCATATCGAGAAAGTGATGCATGCCGAGCGCGCGAATCTCGAGTTTCTCGACAATGGCGACACGCCGGTATTCCCGGGTGTATTCGAAGCATCGGCAAACGTGGTCGGCGCGGCCCTCGACGGGCTCGCGCACACAATGCGAAGTGAATACGCACGCAGCTTTCAGCCTATCGGCGGATGGCCGTTATCTTTATCCGGGTACGGGGCGCGAAGACGAAACCGGCAAGGAATCTGCAAAGGGAACCAAGCTCAACATCCCTTTGATGCCGAAGGCGGGAGACAGGGAGTTTCTGCAAGCCTGGCCGCGAGTCGAACAACACCTGGTTCGCTTCGAGCCGGAATTCATTCTTTTCCAGTGTGGCGCCGATGGGTTGCGGGGGGATCCAATCGCACACCTGGAATATTCCGAGGCAACGCACTTGCATGCGGCAAAAAGACTGGTGGATATCGCCGAGCGATTCTCAAAAGGCAGGTTGATGGCCTTTGGCGGCGGAGGCTACGACCGCAATAATCTGGCGAAAGCCTGGAGCGCAGTACTGCGCGAAATCGTGCCCGGAAAACCTCAACGCTGAAAACGTAGACCAACGAGCAGCGCCTTTATCGCAGAGTCGTCGGACACGGTGACAAGATCGAATGCGTGATGCGAGATGGACTCGAATGCGCGCGGCGGCGGCCTCGATTTCGAGTCTGGGTATCAGCATCTATCTAAAGCGATGGGAATTTGCCACTGAGGACACAGAGAGCGCAGAGAGAAACCAGAATACGCAATGTAGGTGCCTCATCCAAATCACGCACTCCTTTGCGTTCCTTTCTGTTCCCCTTTGCGTCCTAAAAGGGTACTCCGACGTGCTACGCACGTAGGGTATTCGCGTCAACGCCTTTGATCTTGTGCTCTTCTGTGAACTCTGTGACTAAATGATTTACGCGGCGACCGAAGGCAGGCCCGCGAGTGCCATCGCAAGCTCCTCTTCCGCGTAGCTTCTGTCGGTGAGTTTGCCGGCGAAGTAGTCGGTGTAAGCCTGCATGTCGAAGTGCCCGTGCCCGCAAAGATTGAACAGGATCGTGCGCGACTTGCCTTCCTTCTTGCACTTCAGCGCTTCATCGATTGCGCCCTTGACCGCGTGATTGGCTTCCGGCGCCGGAACGATGCCCTCTGCGCGTGCGAACTGCACTCCCGCCTCGAACACTTCGATCTGCTTGTAGGCGCGCGCTTCGATGAGCCCGAGAGCCTTGATGTGCGATACCAGCGGCGCCATGCCGTGGTAACGCAATCCTCCTGCATGGAACGCGGGCGGAATGAACGTTGAGCCGAGCGTGTGCATCTTCACCAGGGGGGTGAGATGCCCGGTGTCGCCGAAGTCGTAGGCGTACTTGCCCTTGGTCAGGCTGGGACAGGCCGCCGGTTCGACGGCAATGATGCGTCGCTTCTTGCCGCCGCGAAGTTGCGCGCCGAGGAAAGGGAACACGATGCCTGCGAAGTTCGATCCGCCGCCTGTGCAAGCGATAATGATGTCGGGATCATCGCCGGCCATCTCCAGTTGCTTCATGGCCTCCTGTCCGACCACGGTCTGGTGCAGCAGCACGTGGTTCAGCACTGAGCCAAGCGCGTACTTGGTATCGTCCCGGGTGGCGGCCACTTCCACCGCTTCGGATATGGCGATGCAGAGTGAACCGGTGCTGTCGGGTGACTTGGCGAGGATCGCGCGTCCGACATTGGTTTCCATCGACGGGCTGGCAATGCAACGCGCACCGTAGGTTTCCATCAGAGCCCGGCGATAGGGCTTCTGCTGATACGACACCTTCACCATGAATACCTGAATCTCGATGCCGAACAGCGCACCGGCGAAGGCAAGCGAAGACCCCCATTGCCCGGCCCCCGTTTCCGTCGAGATCTTCCTGATTCCGGCCTCGTGGTTGTAGAACGCCTGCGCGATCGCGGTATTCGGTTTATGCGAACCGGCCGGACTGACTCCTTCATATTTGTAGTAAATCTTTGCCGGCGTATCGAGCGCCTTCTCAAGCCGGCGCGCGCGGAACAGCGGCGACGGGCGCCACTGCTTGTAGATTTCGCGCACCGGGCCCGGAATCTCGATCTCGCGCTCGGCGGACATCTCCTGCATGATCAGCGACATCGGGAACAGGGGGGCGAGATCGTCCGGTCCGAGAGGTTGCAGCGTGCCCGGATGCAGCGGCGGCGGAGGCGGTGAGGGTAGATCCGCCATGAGGTTGTACCAGGATTTCGGAATCTGCTCCTCCGGGAGCAGGTATTTGATCGTGTCCGCCATGATTCCTCCCTGTAATTGTAGTGTGGGCCGAGAGGGCAGATTAGCAGAACACGATGGCTGCGCCAAAAAAACAGGGCCTCCGCGCGATCAGTCGGTTGCGGTGACTGTCCCGGTCAGTCGAACGGCGCGGCCGATGCCATCGCGCTCGATTACCTGCCCGCTGCAGGAGACTCGCTTCCACTGCCCCGATCGGGTTTCGATCCGGAACCCCGTGCGAGTGATCGAGATGTTTGCCTTCAATGCGCTGACGATCGCGTCACGTAGCGCTTCCCGGTCGTCGGGATGGATCAATTCGTTGAGGCGACGTGCCGTCGTCGTGACGGCCTGCGGACCGTAACCGGTCAGGGCGTTCCACTCGCGACTGAGAAAAACTTCTCCCGACGGTATGTGCCAGTCGAATAGCGCCAGGCGGGAGCTCTCCAGGGCAAGATGCAGGCGTTCCTCGCTTGTGCGCAACGCTTCCTCAGCTTCCCGCCGTTCACTGATATCGTCGATACTGCAGGCGAAACCGAGCAACTGCTCGCCATCGCTCATTTTGGCGGATTTCATGGACACCCATACCACCTTGCCGCTGCGGTGCACGAACCGGTGCACCGAGGCGAACGATGCGCCGCTGCCGGTGGCTTTGCTCCAGGCTGCAAGGACGCGGTCCCGATCGTCCGGGTGCAGCGTAGATTGCCAGCCGGCGCCCAGAACTGCCGGCTTGGACAGCCCCGCAATGCGTTCAAAGGCGAGATTCGATTGCACGCAGGCGCCGGAGCCGTCGGCCAGGAACATTCCAAGTGGTGAAGCCTCGCTCATCGCACGCAGCGTCGCGGACGATGTTCTCATCGCGCTCTCCGCCACTTCACGCGAGCGCCTTTGTCCGGTGAGTTTTGCCAGCGTGCGCCTGAGCAGGAGCGCGAGTGCCGCCAGGGTCAGCAGCAGGGCGACGGCGCGTCCTCGCATCCATGCCGCGGTGCTATCCAGTTTGCGCTGCAGTTTGAGCCGGGCACCCGCAATGTGTTCGTGCTCGAGTTGAATCGACTCGGCAAACTGCGCGCGTATGCGCTCGGCCTGAATCTCACCCGGGGCCTTATGCATGATCGCAATAATTGCCTTCATGGTGCGCTGGCCTTCATCGCCGGCGCTGCGCTTGACCACCAGGGGGGACGCATAGCGAGCCAGCCAGTCCCGTGCCGATGATGCGGCGTCCGCTACCAATTGCCGATTCCGCGCATCTTCGCCAAGCAGTGCGAGCGTTTTTTCCACCATGCCGGGAAATTCATCGGCCGCGGCGCGATAGCGATTCAAGGAGGTACTCGATCCGGTGAGGAGATAGCCGCGCATGCCGGATTGCATTTCGAGCATCTTCGTTGGCAGCGGCTGCAATGCTTCCAGGATGCGGCTGTGATTGTTCAATTCTCTGGCAGCTTGCTCGAGTTCGCGATAGGCCGCCAGCGCGAACAGGTCGATCGCGAACAAGAATCCCAGGGCTACCAGAACAAAGAGAATGGGCCGGGGAAGAACGAATCGGTCTTTCAATGTTGTGCACCAAGTTGATGCGGAGGATGGCTCGCCGCGCACTGCGCTATCGCAGGGGAAGTGTACTCTCCGGCCTAATTTATTGTTTCAACACGGGAAAGGCGAATGGCATAACGGTTGCATTGCATCGAACAAGATCACGATCCCCGAGCCGAATGCGGTGTTCTTGAATAAGCGATGCGTATTGCCCAATTCATCAAGGTGCAATTGCAGCTGGGCCACGCCACCGCTGCGGTGCCGGGCAAGGACAACGAAGACTTTCACGGAATCGTGACGCCGCACGAAGATCGCGAAGCGCAATCCAGGGGCGTTGTGGTTACCATCGCCGATGGAGTAAGCGGCAACGGGGGTGGACGGCTTGCTTCGGAAACGGTCGTCAAGAGCTTGTTGCGAGATTTTTACGGGGCTCCCGTCAGCTGGAACATCGCACGGGCGCTGGACCACCTGCTGCGGTCGATCAATGACTGGCTGCTTTCCGAGCATGCGCGCCATCCCGAATATGACGGCATGGTGACGACGCTGACCATGATCGTATTCAAGGGCAACTACTACCACATGGCGCACGTCGGCGACACGCGCGCCTATCGCCGGCGCGGCGATGTATTCAAACAACTGACTGTCGATCACAATGGGACGTAACGCTGCGACGGCGGTTGTGATCGCGGTCGACGAGTATCCGGCCTGCTGCC
>JANOGH010000620.1:0-4350 GCA_031414075.1 Betaproteobacteria bacterium
CGGGCGGCGAGAAATTACGGCGGGAAACTCGTGGTCAAGTTTACAACATCCGCATCCGAATCACATTCCCGGGGTCATCACGCATGCTCGATAGCCTTACCAGCCGGCTGGCCGGTGTCGTCAAGACGCTGCGCGGTCAGGCGCGCCTGACCGAGGTCAATATCCAGGACGCACTGCGCGAGGTCCGCGTAGCGTTGCTGGAGGCCGATGTCGCGCTTCCGGTGGTGAAGGATTTCCTCGCGAGGATCAAGGACAAGGCGATTGGTGAGGAGGTGCTCGGAAGCCTCACGCCGGGACAGGCGCTGGTCGGTGTCGTCCATCACGAACTCACCGAATTGATGGGCAGTCGCAACGACGCGCTCAATCTCGCAACAGTTCCGCCGGCGGTCATCCTCATGGCGGGTCTGCAAGGTGCCGGCAAGACGACGACCGCCGGTAAACTCGCGAAGCTGCTTCAGGAGCAGAAGAAGAAGGTATTACTGGTGAGTTGCGACGTGTATCGCCCGGCTGCGATCGATCAACTGGCAATCCTGGCGCGCCAGGTCGGCGTGGATTCGTTTGCGTCGACTGCAACACAAAAGCCCGAAGACATAGCGCTCGCCGCACTGGACTACGCCCGCAAGCACTACCACGACGTTCTGATCGTGGACACTGCAGGCCGCCTGGCGATCGACGAAGCGATGATGCAGGAGATCCGCCGGTTGCACGAATTGCTGAATCCGGTCGAAACATTGTTCGTGGTAGATGCGATGCAGGGTCAGGATGCGGTCAATGTGGCGAGGATTTTTTCGGAAGTCTTGCCGTTGACCGGCGTAATCCTCACCAAGCTCGATGGCGATGCACGCGGTGGCGCGGCGCTGTCGGTGCGTCAGGTAACCGGTCGGCCGATCAAATTTGTCGGCGTATCGGAGAAGCTCTCGGGCCTGGAACCGTTTTATCCCGAGCGGTTGTCGGCACGCATCCTGGGTATGGGAGATGTGCTGGCGCTGGTGGAGGAAGCGCGCCGGAGTGTCGATCTCGATGAGGCCGAAAAGCTCGCCAAGAAGGTCAAGTCTGGAAAAGGCTTCGACCTAGATGACTTCCGGAACCAGATGCTGCAGATGAAAAAAATGGGTGGCCTGAATGCGCTGATCGACAAACTGCCTGCGCAATTGGCACAAGCGGCTCAGGGAGGCGCCGTGGATGACCGTGTGATGGGCCGCACGGTCGGGATTATCGACGCCATGACACCTCAGGAACGCGCCAGGCCGGAGATCATCAAGGCCTCCCGCAAGCGTCGCGTCGCGACGGGATCCGGCGTCACGGTACAGGAGGTCAACCGCCTGCTCAATCAGTTCGAACAGATGCAGAAAATGATGAAAATGATGGGCAAGGGCGGATTGCAGAAAATGATGCGCTCGGTCAAGGGTGGCTTTCCCGGTTTGCGCTGACACGCCAGGAACGTCCACCGGATCGAGAAGTCTTAACGTACTTCAGGAACGCCTGGATAGCATCCGCAGACCTTTTGTCTGTTCCGACCCACACATTCTAAGGTACCTCGCATGCGCTTATCTGCAGCTTTCTTCCTCGCCGTCCTGTTTACGGGGACGGTCCATGCGCAGCAGCCGGACTACGAGCGCGAGAAACGATGGTCGGATCAGATCGTGCCGGCCATTCTCGTTGGCGACGTGGTCTGGATCAAACAGAAAAGCGGCCACGATTTTCTTGCAATCTATACGCAGGCTGAAAAGCCGCGCGGTGCAGTGATCATCGGCCATGGTCGGGGATGGAATCCCGACTTCGAGCTCTATGGCGCATTGCGCGTCAAACTGGCGGAGCAAGGCTACACCACGCTGGCGATCCAATTGCCGGTACTGGGGCCAGGAGCGAAGGTCGGCGACTACCTTCCGACCTACCCCGATGCCGAAGAGCGTTACGCATTGGCCGGCAAATTTCTACAGGACAAGGGGTTCGACAAGATTGCGATCGTGTCTCACAGTCTCGGCGCGACAATGGCGAATCAGTATCTGATTCATGCGAATTCCACCCCCATAAAAGCCTGGGTGTTCATTGGCATCATCAACGGCCTTGAAGAGATGTTCCGTATCAAGATCCCGGTGCTCGACGTGTTTGGCAGCAAGGACTGGGAGATCACCCAGGTTGGCGCCTACGAGCGCAGAAAACAAATTCTGAAGGTGCACGGATCCGATCAGGTCGTTGTTACCGACGCACAGCATTTTTTCGAAGGGCGGGAGGACGATCTGGTCAAAGTCGTGGTGGAGTTCCTGGATGGTCGATTCGTCGTCGGAAAATCTGCGACGACCTCTTCCAAATAATTGACGGGATTGAAAAAACACCGGATCTTTGGCGTTTTGTCGCGTTGTCCGCGAATGGTTCAACTGCATCGTGGTGGATCCCGGATAGCACGCCCCGGTTCCCCCATTTACCTTGCGGATTCGGCGAAAACGGGCGTAAACTCGCGCGCTTTGCTTTTGAGGGGTTAGCACATGGTCGTTATTCGACTTTCGCGTGGCGGCGCCAAAAAGCGCCCGTTCTTCAACATTGTCGTGGCGGATTCGCGCAACCCTCGCGACGGACGTTTCATCGAACGAGTCGGTTTCTATAATCCCAAAGCTCCGGAAGGCCAGGAGACGCTGCGCATCCATATGGATCGTCTTACCTATTGGCAGGGCAAGGGTGCCAAGCTCTCGGATACTGCGGCACGTCTGGTCAAGCAGTTCGGTGAGTCGTCCAAGCCCTGAAGCAATGGTGGTGATGGGGCGCGTACGCTCCCCGCACGGGCTCAAAGGCTGGGTCAAAATCCAGCCGTTTACGCAGGCAATCGAAGGACTGCTCGACTACCCGGAGTGGTGGCTGGGCGCAGAAGGGCAATGGCGGCAGCATCGCATTGCGGAGTCGGCGGTGCACGGGTCGATGGTCGTTGCCAGGCTGGATGGATTTACCGACCGCGATGCGGCCGCCGGGTTGAAAGGCAGCGATGTCGCTGTTCCTCGCGCCGCCATGCCGGAAAATCAAGCGGGCGAGTTTTACTGGAACGACCTTCTCGGAATGCAAGTCAGCGACCGGAACGCAGCCAAGCTCGGACATGTGGCAAAGATTCTCGAAACGGGCGCCAATGCGGTGCTCGTCGTAGTGCAGGGCGATAAAGAATTGCTGGTCCCATTCATCCAGGACGTCATCGTAAACGTGGATTTGAAGGCCAGGCAACTGGTAGTGGATTGGGAACTGAGTTGATCAGTCTGCGGCGATGATGCATCTGGACGTAGTCACGTTGTTCCCCGAAATGTTCGACGCTCTGACCGGTAGCGGTATTACACAACGGGCGCGGAGCAACGGCCGCTACGAATTGGTGTTGTGGAATCCTCGGGATTTCAGCCACAACGCCTATCGCAGCGTGGACGACAGGCCTTACGGCGGCGGTCCCGGGATGGTGATGATGGCGGAGCCGCTGGCAAAGGCTTTGCGCGCGGCGCGGCAGCGACAGGTAAGCTGCGGCGTGAAGCGTACCCGGACGGTCTATCTGTCGCCTCAGGGCAGACCACTGACACAGCAGGATGTCGAGCAACTGGGCAAGTACGAAGGATTGGTTTTGCTGGCGGGGCGATACGAGGGTGTCGACGAGCGTCTGTTGGACGCCGAGATCGAAGAGCAGATTTCGATCGGTGACTATGTGTTGTCGGGTGGAGAGTTGCCGGCAATGGTGCTGATGGACGCTCTGATCAGGCGTATCCCGGGCGTTTTGAATGATGCTGAATCGGTGCACCAGGATTCCTTTGCGAACGGATTGCTGGATTGCCCGCAATATACCCGGCCGGAGGTATACGAAAGTGATGCGGTGCCGGCAGTGCTGTTGTCGGGGCACCACGCGCAGATTACGAGGTGGCGCATGAAGCAGTCGCTGGGACGAACCTGGCGCAGGCGCCCCGATTTGCTGGCCAATCTGCCGTTGAGTGCCGAACAGCTGGACTTGTTGGAGGAATACAAATTGGAATCGAAGGAAACGTAAGGAGTTGATCAGATGAATCTGATACAGAAAATCGAGCAGGAAGAGATCGCCCGTCTCGGGAAAAGCATTCCCGACTTTGCGCCCGGCGATACCGTAATAGTCAACGTAAACGTAGTGGAAGGCGACCGCAAGCGCATCCAGGCCTACGAGGGCGTGGTGATTGCAATACGCAATCGAGGGCTCAATTCCTCGTTTATCGTACGCAAGATTTCGTCGGGTGAAGGGGTGGAGCGTACCTTTCAGACCTACTCCACGCTGATCGCGAGCATCGAACTCAAGCGCCGCGGCGACGTGCGCCGCGCCAAGCTTTACTACCTGCGCGATCGCTCCGGCAAGTCCGCGCG
>JANOGH010000621.1:0-2449 GCA_031414075.1 Betaproteobacteria bacterium
CGACGAACGCGTGCAGGGCATGTCGTCGCACTTCGTCTGGACCAACCGCTTGAAGGAAAGCATCACGCTCGACCTCAAGCGGGAAGAAGCCCGCAAGATCGTGCATGAGCTTCTGGAAAGCGCGGACGTGCTTGTCCAGAACCTTGCCCCGGGTGCCGCCGCGCGCATGGGATTTTCCTACGATGCTTTGAAGGACCAGTATCCGCGCCTGATCGTGTGCGACATATCGGGCTACGGCGCCGACGGGCCCTATCGTGACAAAAAGGCCTATGACCTGCTGATCCAGAGTGAATCCGGATTGCTGTCGGTGACCGGCACCCCGGAGACGCCGTCAAAGGCGGGATGCTCGATCGTCGACATCGCTTCCGGCATGTACGCTTATACGAATATCCTTGCCGCGCTGATCCAGCGCGGACGCACCGGCAAGGGCAGCCGCATCGACATCTCCATGCTGGAAAGCATGGTCGAATGGATGAGCTTTCCGCTTTACTATGCCTATGAAGGCGCGGAGCAGCCGGTTCGCGCCGGCGCCTCGCACGCGACAATTTATCCGTACGGCCCGTTCCCTGCCGGCGACGGCAAGATCGTCATGCTCGGCCTGCAGAACGAACGCGAGTGGGCGGTCTTTTGCGACAAGGTCCTCGAGCAGCCGGACCTCAAATCCGATCCCCGGTTCTCTTCCAGCCCGCGCCGCTCCGCCGCGCGCAAGGAGCTGTTCCAGATCATCGTCGAAGCGTTGTCGCACCTGACCGCGGAGCAGATCGTCAAAAGGCTCGACGACGCGCAGATCGGCAATGCGGCCATGAACAATATGCGCCAGGTGTGGGAACATGTCCAACTCGAAGCGCGCAAGCGCTGGGCTGAAGTCGACACGCCGAACGGAAAGATTCTCGCAATGCGCCCTCCGGGCGTGCCGGAAAGTTTCGATGCGCGCATGGATCCGGTCCCGGCGGTCGGCGAGCACACCACGGCGATACTCGAAGAGATCGGCTACAGCGAATTCGAGATCGCGCGCTTGCGCGCCCGGAAGGTGATCTGACGTGGGCGCAGTCCATGTCTTTATTCATTCAGGCAGCAGGGCTTTGCCATGAAACTTATGTGGAAAATGCATTTCGGCAAGATGGTGGTGAACCTATGAACACCGGAAATGCAAACGCCGTGAATCTGGATTACTTGCGCGAGTGGATCGGCCGCGAAGAAACGCGCGTCGACCAAACCACCGCCACGCCGATCGCCGCGATGTCGGCGACACTCGACCGCGATGACCCGGAGCCGAAGCCTGGCACCGAGATTCCGCCGCTGTGGCACTGGCTTTACTTCCTGCCGATATCCCCGCTGAGCGAGGCCGGTCCAGATGGCCATCCCAGGCGCGGCGGTTTCCTGCCGCCGGTACCGTTGCCGAGGCGCATGTTTGCGGGCGGGAGATTCGAATTCCATCGTCCCCTGAAAATCGGCGACGAGATTACGCGTACGTCGCGCATCACCGATGTCAGCGGCAAGGAAGGACGCAGCGGCACACTGTTATTCGTGACTGTGCGTCACGAAATCGCCGACGCGGCTGGAGTGGCGATAACGGAAGAACACGACATCGTCTATCGCGAGAATCCCCGTGCCGATGCGCCTGCGCCGAAGCCGCAGGCGGCGCGGACGGACGAGTCATTTTCGCGCGAAATCGCGCCCGATCCCGTGCTGTTGTTCCGTTATTCGGCTCTGACGTTCAACAGCCATCGTATCCACTACGACCGTTCGTACGTCACCGAAGTCGAGGGCTATCCCGGCCTGATCGTGCACGGGCCGCTGATTGCGACGCTGCTGGTCGATTTGCTTAGGCGAAAGCTGCCGGATGCAAAAGTGGCCCGGTTCAGCTTTCGCGCCGTGCGGCCTCTGTTCGACATCCATCGGTTCACGGTTTGCGGACGCGCGGAGGGAAAACGCGTCGTCCTGTGGGCACGCGACCATGAAGGCTGGCTCACCATGGAAGCAACTGCGGAACTCGCCTGACATGAGCCCGGACAATCCAGCATTCAAAGCACTCTCACCGCAGAGGCCGCAGAGGCCGCAGAGGCCGCAGAGGAAAATCGTTTCAATAGTGAATGCGAGAATAGCTCTTTTTTTCTGGGCGATGACTCTTTCCGAGAAAGTCCGGCAGCGCCGGTTCGCCAGCAGTCTTCCGAATTCTCATCCCCGGTTCGTTCCTCCTCATCTTGTTTTTCCTCCGTGTCCTCCGCGGTGAGAGATTTTTCGAGACGCCCATCATGCAGACTGCGAACCCAGACAAATACCAGGAGATCCGCGAAGCCGTGCGCGCGCTTTGCGCCGGATTCCCGGATGAATACCACCGCAAGATCGACGAGCGGCGGGGCTATCCTGAGGCATTCGTCGAGGCGCTGACGAAGGCCGGCTGGCTCGCCGCGATGATTCCGCAGGAGTACGGCGGTTCCGGCCTGGG
>JANOGH010000622.1:0-11889 GCA_031414075.1 Betaproteobacteria bacterium
GGCGAAGGGCAGGATCTGCGTCATGTAAACGCCGCCGATGCCCGCGGCAGGATCGATCCAGAAATAGCAATTCGACAGTCCGGCCCAGGCCAGACCACCGGCCGAGCGTCCGGTCGGCGCCTTGTCGTGATTGATCATGAAGCCCAGGCCCCAGCTCTTCGGCACGCCCGGAAAGAATTCGGCATCGTTCGAGCGCAGCGGATTGAGAGTGCGCAACGGCACGACGCGCAGCTCGCCCATGTGGTTGCGCGACATCAGCTCGACGGTTTCGGATTCGAGCACGCGGTTGCCGTTGCCCGTGCCCTTGTTCAGTATCATGCGCACGAAGCCGAGGTAGTCGGCTGCCGTCGAATACAGGCCGCCGCCGCCCATTTCGAATTCCGGCTCCTGCGGCACTTCGAAGTCGCCCGCCGTCAGCGCGCCGTCCACGCCACGCTCGTGCAATCGCGCCATGCGCATGCGCATTGACGGCGTAATGCGGAAGCCGGTGCTGTCCATGCCGAGCGGTTCGAACAGGTTTTCCTTCAGATAAACACCCAGTTTTTTGCCGCTGACCGCTTCGATGACTTTGCCGACAAGTTCGATATTGATGCCGTAGTTCCAGCGCTCGCCCGGATCGAACAGCAGCGGCAGGCGCAGCGCAACGTTCTGGCAGCTAGAAGTCGCGGGCAGTCCCGTCACTTCCATGTAGCGCGCGATCGGCTCGTTCCACACGCCGTAGCCGTAACCCGAGGTATGCGTCAGTAGGTGGCGCAGCGTGATCGGCCGCTTCGGTGCACGCAGACGCGGCGCGCCCGCGGCATCAAATCCTTCAAGCACCTGCACCGAATCCAGCTCCGGCACCCAGCGACCCATGGCGTCGTCGAGCCCTATTCTGCCCTGCTCGACCAACTGCATTACGGCGGCGGACGTGATCGGCTTGGTCATCGACGCAATCCAGACCACGGAGTCGGTTGCCATCGGCTTTTGCGCGCCGAGTCCTCGCGTACCGAATGCGCCTTCGTAAATCGTCGCTTGAGGGGTGCATGCCATTGCGGCGACGCCCGGTATATCGCCCGCTTCGACGGCGCGATGCAATATTGTGTCGGCCGACGGCTTCAGAATCGGGTACATCGGGCTTTTCTGTCGGTAGAGGTGGGCAGTCTTGGCGCAATACTCAACAAGCATTCACCGCAAAGGACGCCAAGGACGCGAGGGAAATCCGGAGTAAAGACAAGGGTCAAAGGAAAAACACAATGCTCGCCGGTCCAGACGCACGAGAGCGCCTTTTGTATCCTGCCTCGCCATTGACCTTCCTTCGCGTCCTTGGCGTCCTTGGCGGTGAGTGCATTTCATGCGAACGTCTACTTACCCTTGAACGCCGGTGCGCGCTTTTCCATGAAGGCGCGGCGGCCTTCGACGTAGTCTTCGCTTTTCATGCAGCGCGCGACCACCGCTTCCGCAGGTGAAAAATCGCCTCTGGGTTCGGCCAGTGCATTGATGACGGCCTTCGACGCAGCGATGGTCATGGGCGCATTGGCCGCCAGCTCCAGCGCGACCTTGCGCACATAGTCATCGAGCTCGGCGTCGGGCAGAACGCGATTGACCAGCCCCATTACCAGGGCTTCGTCGGCATCGTAGCGGCGGGCGCTGAACATGATCTCGCGCGCCGCCGCATGGCCGACCGTGGCCACTAGCCGGCCCATGCCGTGCACGCCATAACCGAGGCCGAGGCGCGCGGCGGGAATGGCGAAGCGGCTGGACGCATCGGCGTAACGCAGATCGCAGGACAACGCCACCGCCATGCCGCCGCCGACGCAGAAACCATGGATCAATGCAATCACCGGCTTCGGCGAAGACTCGATGGCGTGATGCGCCGCCGAAGTCGCGTCTTCGTACTCCTTCACCTCATCTTCACTGGAACGGTTCTTCTCGAATTCTGAAATGTCGGCGCCCGCCGCGAACGCTTGTGTCCCCTCGCCGCGGATCACGATGCAGCGAATCGATGCATCGGCGTTGAATCCGGCCATCGCCGGTGCGATGGCCCGCCACATATGTGCGCCGATGGCATTGCGGCGTTCCGGATTGTCCATTACCAGGCGGCCAACCGGTCCGTCGCGCTCGACGCGCAGCTTGCCTTTACTCATCCGTTCTCCTCTACAGCAATTGAAAATATCAAGCGACCGACAACCTCACCACGAATACACGAAGGCACGAAGAAAAACCAAGAGCAATGATATCGGGTCAGGAGGTCATGGCACTGACTTAAGGAAATATTATTCCCTCCCTCACTTGTGGGGGAGGGCTAGGGAGGGGGCAAATGATGCACAAGCTTGGCGACCATGCCCCCATCCCAGCCTTCCCCCGCAAGCGAGGGAAGGAGCATTTTAGAGGGCGGGCAGCTTAAGGTAGTGCCATGAGGGTCAGGCCGATTGTCACGGTCTTTCCGATGTAACCTCGGTGCCAAACTCACCCATCAAGCCATTCGGGTTCAGTTTCCTGGCTTTCCTTCGTGTCTTCGTGTCTTAAGGTGAAACACTTACGGCTGAACCTGTCGTGGTGAGAACTGGATGCTGTTCTGCGCATCAGATAACGTTCGCGCTGCGCAGACGGACGATCTCCGCATCGCCATAGCCAAGTTCGCGCAGGATTTCGTCATTGTGCTCGCCCGCCGGTCCCGCGGTGCGTTTCATCTTCGCCGGCGTGCGGGACAGCGTGATGGGCTGGCCGACCAGCGACAGGCTGCCGCCTTCCGGCGTCGGCACCGGCACCGCCATGCCGATATGCCGCACCTGCGGATCGGAGAACACTTCGTCCATCTTGTATATCGGTCCGCACGGCACACCTGCATCCGCGAGCAGCGCGATCAAGGCCTTCGACTCGTAGCGCCGGGAATGCACACTGATCGCCTCATTCAGCGCAACGCGATTCCTCGAACGCAGCTTCGCGTTGACGAAGTCCGGCCGCTTCGCCAGCTCCGGAACGGCGAAGGCCCCGCACATGCGCGCGAAGATCGGGTTGCCGGAGGCCGCGATGTTCACGAACCCGTCCCGGGTCGGGTAGACGCTGGTCGGCATCGAGGTCGGGTGATCATTGCCGGCCTGTCCCGGCACTTCCCCGTCGACGAGCCATCTTGCGGCCTGGAAATCCATCATCGCTATCATCGACGAGAGCAGCGAACTCTGCACCCACTGCCCCTTGCCGGAATGCGCTCGCTCCTGCAATGCGATCAGAATGCCTAGCGCGGCGAACAGTCCGGCGCTCAGATCCGCAACCGGAATGCCGGCGCGCACCGGTCCCTGTCCCGGCAAGCCAGTCACCCACATCAAGCCACCCATGCCCTGCGCGACCTGGTCGAACCCGGCGCGATCGCGGTAAGGCCCGTCCTGTCCGAATCCGGAAATGCTGGCGTAGATCAGCTTCGGATTTTCGGCAGCGAGCGTTTCGTAGTCGATGCCGAGTTTGTGCTTCACGTCGGGGCGGTAGTTTTCCACCAGCACGTCGGCCGTTTTCGCCAGGCGCTTGAGCACTTCCACGCCGCGCGGGTCCTTGAGGTTCAACGTCAACGAGCGCTTGTTCCGGTGCAGGTTCTGGAAATCCGACCCCTCGCGGCTGCCGAGCATGTCCTCGCCATCCGGCATTTCGATCTTGACCACGTCCGCCCCCCAATCGGCGAACTGCCGGACGCAGGTCGGCCCAGCGCGCACGCGGGTCAGGTCGATGACGCGAAGATGGGACAAAGCTTCCATGGATTCAGTGACGAGTGACAGGTGACGAGTGACAAGGACAACCTAACCCTCGGCTTCGCGGCCGGGCGAGCGGCACGAGAAAACCCGGATCATGTTCAGTTTCACCCTGCTCCATCTGTCTCGGTGCCGATTTCAGATTCCGTCCTTCCTCCGTGTCCACCGTGTCCTCCGTGGTTCAACTCTTCATTTCACCGTTTTCCTCTAAGCATGGCAAGGTGTGAATAGTGATTGGGTGATTGATTGTGTCACTCGTCACCGGTCACTCGTCACGGCTTTCCCTGCCAACGTCCGGCCTCGACCTGATGGAAGAAATCCTCCAGCAGGCGGTTGAACAACGCGGGGTCTTCGAGGTTGGTCATGTGCCCGCTCTTCGGCAGCACGACCAGCCCCGCCACTGGAATGGTGCGCTTCATCAGCAGCGAAGGTTCCAGCACGGCATCGTCTTCGTCACCCGCGACGATCAGCGTCGGCGCCGTGATGCGCGCCATGTCGGCGGTCAGGTCGTACAGTGACGGCCGCCGCGCCTGGTAGCCAAGCATGGTATTGGCCGAACCCTGCGCGGAATGTTCGGAGAACTGACGGATGAACTCGGCAAACCCGCGCGGATCCTTTTCCTTGAGCTGCAGGCGCGACGGACCGTGACCGTAGGTGGCCGCAACGTGCGCCATGCCTTGATCGAGCATCGACTTTGCCAGCTCCCGCGATTGCGCCTGGAATTGCACATACTGCGACGGATGCGCACCGTAGCCGCACCCCGCGACGACCAGCGACAGTGCGCGCGGCGAGTAGGCCATGCCGAAATGGAGCGTGGCAAACCCGCCCATGGAGTTGCCGACGACGTGCGCGCGCCGGAGCCCGAGCGCATCGAGCACGCCGAGGATGTCGTCCCGCGCGCGTTGCTGGGAATAGCGCTCGACATCCGCCGGTACATCCGACGGCGGGTAGCCCCGTGCGTTATAGGCTACGCAGCGGTAGCGACGCGAAAAATGGCGCAGTTGCGGCTCCCAGGTGCGCCAGTCTCCGGCGAACTCGTGCACAAAGACGATCGGCGTACCGGAGCCGCTCTCCTCGTAGTGCAGTTTCACACCATCGTCCGTTGTCAGGGTTGGCATGCGCGTTGCTCGCTACATCAATGACGGGGCCGGATTATTCTTGTGCCGCAGGCGCGGCCGGTTTTCAATGCACATTATCAGATAATCCGGCCCGGGACCGATCAGGATGGCAACATGACGATGGCTGAGGTCGCACAACTCGACGCCGCAATGTTAAGTACAGTGGAGACGCAGTGGCAAAGGTAGATCGCTCGGTCCTGGAGAAAGACGGGGTCCGCCAGGCCGTGCGGGACGCCGGCCATGGGCATCTGCTCATGTCCGACGAAGACGTCGCCGCGTCGCTTGCCTCGACGTTGGGAGCGCATCCGAGGGGCAATCCGATCTGGGTATTCGGCTACGGCTCGCTGATCTGGAACCCTCTCTTGGAATTCGCGGAGCGCCGCCCGGCGCGGGTCCACGGCTATCACCGCGGCTTCTATATCTGGTCGAAAATCAATCGCGGCACGCCGGAAGTACCGGGGTTGGTGTTGGCACTGAACAGCGGCGGTTCCTGTCAGGGCGTGGCCTACCGGATGCATGACGACAAGTTCGAACTGGAGCTGGCCATCTTGTGGCGGCGGGAAATGGTCGCGGGCACCTACATGCCGAAATGGATCAATGCCGACATCGGTGGCGCGACCGTGCGGGCCATCGCCTTCGTGGTCAACCGCTCGAAGCCCGGTTATGCCGGCCGGCTCGACGACGAGCAGATCGTTTCGATTGCGCTCAGGGCGCATGGCGCCTACGGTAGTTGCGCCGACTACCTCATCAATACCGCAGCCAGTCTGGAACTCGCCGGCATTGCCGATCCGCGCCTGAGCCGCCTGGCCAGACTTCTGCAGGTCAAGGCAAAGCCCGCCTGAAGTCATCGCCGACGTTCAGCGCGTGTCGCTGTCGTCGGGTTCGATCCGGTTCTGGTGGACGTGGATGCGGTCGCCGGCCTTGAGGCCCGTTGCATCCGGCAATTCGATGCGTTGCCAGCGATTGTCGTCGAAACGGACAACCACTTCGTAGTAGTTATCCATCATCTCTTCGCGCATCGCACGGCTGCCCAGCACATCCACGTGCGGCCCGCGGTCGGCCTTGTCGCCAAGCGAGAAGCGGATTGTCGGCCCGACCGGCGCGGGATTCTGTGGCGCGTTGCGCGCCGATCCCCGCTCGCGCTTGATTTCACGAATTTCGTAGATGACTCCGCACTCCGGACAAGGCTGGGCGACCGAGGGATCGTCGCGCTCGCCTTTCGACTGTGCTGCGCCTTCGGTCGCAAAAAGTAACGCAGTGGCGGCGATGAAGACGCCAATCAATTGCAAAAGCTTGTGCATGGGGAGTAACCGGCAATGCACCGGGAATGGAGTTGCTCGCTCGTTCAGGATAAGTTACGGCCTGGACGAACGCCAGTCTCAAATGGGCTGTTTCGAAGTGGTGTGCTTCACAGTGCAGGTTCGTGTCGGCCTGCGGGTCCTCACATGCCGTCTAGCGCGAGCTGGGGTCTGCCCCGTCTCGATTTCAAGCTCCCGCCCGCCGATCGTTCGGCCTCATGCTGGAGAAGCGTTCGCTTGCGATCCAGCCCGCCGGCGTAGCCTGTCAGAGACTTGTCGGCACCGATCACGCGATGACAGGGCACGATGATGGATATCGGGTTGCGCGCATTGGAGTGGCCGACTGCACGCGAGGCTGTCGGCCTGCCGATCCGGCGGGCCAGTTCGGCGTAGGAGATGGTCTCGCCGTACGGGATGTTGCGCAGTTCCCGCCACACCGTCATCTGGAATGCGGTGCCTTGTGCCGCCAGCGGCAGGTCGAATTTGGTGAGCGCGCCGTCGAAATAGGCCTGCAACTGCGCAACGGTCTGCGCAAACGGCGCCACGCTGTCGTCGCGAACCCAGTCGGGCTGAATGGCCGGTCGGTGTTTGTCGTTGTCGGTGTGCAGGCCGGTAAGCGATGCCCCGTCGGACATCAGCAACAGCGCACCGATCGGACTTTCGAAAATCGTAATAAACGTAGTCATGCGAGGGTTCTCCATAAATGCATGGCGGCATAGCCGCGCCACGGACGCCAGATTTCCGCATGCGCGAGGATCTTGCGCTCGTCGTGGATGCCCAACGCCTTGCGGATGCCGAGGTCGGTGGCGGGAAAGGCGTCTGGCCAGGAAAAAGCGCGCATCGCCAGATACTGTGCGGTCCACTCGCCGATGCCCGGCAACTCTTTGAGCCGGGCAATCGCCGCCGCGACATCGGCACCGGGTTCGAGAAGATTCGAGTTTTGTGCCATCGCGCGCGACAGCCCGAGCAGTGTGCGTGCGCGCGCCGACGTCACGCCGATCTTCGCAAGCGCTGCCGGCGATGCTTTGGCGACCCGCTGCGCGGTCGGCATCAGCAATCGTAACTGCGGGAACGGCATGTCGACCGGTTCGCCGAAGGCCTCCGCAAAGCGGCCGGCGATCGTCGTCGCTGCCTTGACGCTGATCTGCTGGCCGAGCACCGCGCGAATCGCCACCTCATAGCCGCCGAATGCTCCCGGCAGTCGCAACCCGGGGCACGGCGCCGCGAGCTTGCCCAGACGTTGCGCGATGCGCTCCGGCTCCGCGCCCAGGTCGAACAACCTGCGCACCCGCGTCAGCACCCCCGGAATCACACGTCCCAGTTCCGGCGCGATCTCGACGGACAGCGCGTGACGGCGCGAACTCGGCTGCACGCGAATCCATCCGATGCGTCCGCCGATACTCACGGTGCGCAGATAACCCGAATCGATGATCGCCTCGACGCCGGCGTAAAGGCGCTTGCCCAGGAACTGCAGCAGCGCTTCCCAGTTCAGCGGCGGCCGATAGGCAAGATCGAACACGAAGCGGTCGGCTCCCTTCGCACCCCCGGCACCACGGCGAAACTGGCTCGGATTCAAACGGTAGTTGGTCTTGAATGCGTCGTTGAAACGCCGCAGGCTGGCAAAACCGCTTGCGTACGCGACTTCCGTAATGGGCAATGTGGTATCGGTCAGCAGCCGTTTTGCTGTCAGCAGCCGCTGCGTTTCCAGCAACTTGTTCGGCGAGACGCCGAACTCGTCCTGGATCACGCGCCGCAGGTGGCGATCACTGATGCCCATCTCCGCCGCCAGCGCGGGCACACTGATTTCGTTCAGCACGCCGTCTTCGATGCGGCGTCCGAGCGCCACCGCAAGCCGGTTATGCGAATCGACCAGCGCGTTACCGGGCGCGATCTCGGGACGGCAGCGCAGGCAGGGTCGAAACCCCGCCTGTTCGGCGGCTGCGGTATTCGCATAGAAAGTGCAGTTGCGCTTAAGCGGCCGGCGCGAGTTACAGATCAGGCGGCAGTAGATCCCGGTGGACGAGACGCCGACATACATCAGTCCGTCGAAACGCGGATCGCGGCTGACAAGTGCCTGATAACAGCTATCGGGATCGAGTTGCATGGGCGCATGTTGCCTGTTGCCTGGCAAGCGCGCTAGCCATTTTCGGACATGCAGTTCTCTCGCCCAGAAGGACGAGAGAACAGGTGAAAGGTGAAGGTGGGGACGAACCTCAGCTGACGACGCCTGTGACGGTCCAAAGTCCCCAACCGATCAGCAAAATCCCTATAAAGCGGCTCAGCCAGGCGCTTGCGGGGATCAGTTTTTCCGCGGCCACGTAGAGTGCCAGCCCGACGATCCAGCGCAATTCCATGACGCCGCCGTAGAACAGGAGCCCCATCAGCACCCAGCAACAGCCCAGGCAATAGAGTCCATGCGACAGGCCCATGTGCAGGGCGCCGCCGTAACCCTTGCGCCAGTTCCGGGCAAAGAACATCAGCGGCGTCTGACACTTGCGCAGGCACGCCTGTTTGAGGGGCGACAACTGGTAGAGTCCAGCGGCGATCAACAGCGCCGCACCCAGCGCTGTGCTGGTCACCGCCATCATGCCGGTCAACGGCACAAGTTCGTGAACGGAAATTTGCAGCGCCACGGTGGCAGCGCTGAAACCGGTCCAGATGGCGGCATAGCCCGCTACAAACAGCCCGAGTGGCGCCGCTGCCGCACCCTTTTGGGCAAACTTCCGGCTGAGCGCTCCGTAGGTGAGAATCGCGGGCGCTGCTGACGGCAGCATCATCGCCAGCATCATGGTCCACCACATGACGAAGAGCAGCGCGGTATAGGCCATGGTGCCCGGCGCAGGCGAAGCGGGCGACATGAGCGCGTCGCCAGTGAAAAATGTAGCCCAGAGTCCCAACGCCGTCACAATGGCAAGCGCCGCAAGCACAACGCGCCGCTCGTTCAGCGCGGCGCGTTGCAATAGAGTATCGGGCAGCGTGGAGCCGCCCAGGCTCACCTGACGACGCCTTGCCCGGTTATGTGGAGCATCGCCATGTGCGCATGTTTGCCGACTGTGTTAAGGACAATTGGGCCTGCGGATTTTATGGTTCCGCTGGCATATTCAGCCTCGGCATATTCAAAGCCTTGGCGCAGGGAAACCTTGGCATGGTGCGGCTGGCCGGTAACGGGATTGCGGATCGCCTCGGTCTTGACCTCGACCACGCCGGGGACGCTGATATGGCCATCGCATGACTTCATGTCGATTTTGAAGTCGATCTTCTTGAACATCGGCGGGTGCACCGTGTCGCACATCGACACGAAGACCTGGAAGAAGGTGGCGCCCGGCTCGGTGTCCTGGCCCGACATGATCTTGAGGAGCGCCTCGCGCTGTTCAGGCGTGGCGCGCTCGTCGACGATGGGCTGGATTTCGCCATGGCCCATGTGAATCGGGCCCGGCCAGGCGGCGGTAGCGGCCAGGCGCAGGCCGTCGAGTTTCACCTTGCCGTAGTGGCCTTTCTCGATCTGTATGCCGACCGCCGCGCGGCAAGTCCCGTCGGTGGGCAGGGCGTTGAATTGGCAGGGGCAACCATAAGAGCAATTGCACGACGCGATCTCGGGACCGCGGATCATCCAATCAGTGTGAGCCATGTGCTCCTCCTTTGCGGGTTGAAAGCTTTTTAGTGAATGACGCCGCCGCCGTTATGGCGGAGTCGGTTGAACTGGCCGTAACTTTCCTTGAGCGTGAAGGCGATGGCACCTTTCGTGGTGGCGCTGCCGCTGCCGATTTCGGCAATGTCGAACTCGATGCCGCCGGGAATATCGATGCGGACCCGGTGATCCTGGCCGGTGGCCGGGCTCTTGATCGGGCGGCCCTCGGTTTCGATCACACCGGGAATAGAGGCCTTCGCCTTGCGGGCGTCGATGTCGATGTCGAAACTAATCGGTTTGTAAAGCGTCGGATGATGGGTATCCGACATGGTGCTGAAGACCCACCAGTGATTGGCGGCCTCCTCGGTCTCGCCGCCATGCAGGATCGTGTCCAGCGCCTCGCGCTGGGCCGGGTTTGCACGCTCGTCGATGATGATCTGCATTTGACCCTTGCCCTCAAAGATCGGTCCGGGCCAAGAGTAGATGATCGCGGCTCGCAGACCGTCGAGCTTCAAGCCGCCAAAATGGCCTTTCTCGATTTCGAGCACTTCAAAGCCGCAGCAAGCACCATGGGTCGGCAGGCTTTCGAACTGACAGGGACAGCCGTAGTCGCAATTGCAGTTACCGAAAGACTTGCCTTCGATCAGCCAATCGATGTGTGCCACGGCCTCCTCCCAGCGTCGCGTTACCGACGGCCAACGATAGCGCAAATCCCCATCACTGTCATTTTGATTTGGCGCAGCATGCACAGCAATAGGGTCGCCCATGGGGGGTGACCCCGTCGCGTGATCTCGTTTGACGCGACAAAGATTACGGAACAAGCATCTGAACTTCTCGAGCGCTCGAACGCGGCAAAGCGACCTGTGCGGCCTTTGGGGGTGGGAGGTGGCTGAAAGTTATGCCAAGACGCCTATAAAGTATAGGCCTGACCCTACGTTCCGCTCTTCGTTGCGGAGCTTGACGCCGTCGTCATTTTTCCTGCTAACGATTCACCTGAATCAGTTCGATGCTCACGCCATCGGGCGCGGCGACATAACAAAGCACCAGCCCGGGCTTGAATTCCCACGGCTCCACCGCCATGCGCACGCCTTTTTGTTTGAGTGCCGCGCAGAAAGCCCGCAGATCGCCTCGATAGGTGAAACCGAAATGATCGGTTCCCCACTCATCGTGACTGGAGTAACCGTCGAAAGCCTGCATGGGTTTGGTCGCGGCCGGTTGTTCCCCGGGTCGCCGGCCGCGGATGACGATCGTCATGCCGCCGACCCGGACATCGATTTGCGGCGCGCCGCGCAAGTTCGGTTGTACCGTGGCGATCTCGCCGCCGAACATTTCCTTGTACCAGTCCGCGGCCGCGTTCGGGTCCCGGCTGATCAGATGGATGTGGTCAAACGCAATCACTTCGCCCATACGATTATTCCTCCCGACTGTGCATCAGACAGGGCAATGGTATCTCCCTTAAGGGCCCGGCGTCATTGCACCCTGATGCCCGTTTCCTTGACCAGCTTTGCCCAGCGCACGCGCTCGGCGGCGAGAAACACCCGGAACGCTTCCGGCTTGCTGGCAACGATTTCGGAATCGGCGAATTCGCGTCGCGCTTTGATGGCCGGGTTGCGCAGGATCTTGCCTAGTTCGACTTGCAGCCGCTCGACAATCTCGGGCGGCAAACCGGCGGGGCCGGCCATCCCGGTCCAGATGGTCATTTCCACTTCGGGCATGCCGAGTTCAGTGAAGGTGGGCACGTCGGGCAATTGGGGGGAGCGCACTGCACCTGTCGTGGCCAGCGCAATCAAACGCCCGGACTTGACGTAGGGGTCCACGGTTGTCGCAAAGCCGAAGCCATAGTCCACCTGCCCGCCGATGAGGTCGGTGATCATGGGCGCTTCGCCCTTGTACGGTACCGCAGGCACCTTGATCCCAACCCGGCGATTGAACACCTCGGTCGCGAAATGATTGAAGTGCGCCACACTCGGGGTTCCATAGCTCATTGTGCCCCCCTTCGCTTTGACCAGCGCCACCAGCTCGGCAACGGAAGCGATGCGGGAAGCGGCTAAGACGTTGTTTTTCCGGGTGCAGCGCAAGGAACGCGCGCGATAGCGCCGGGCGCCCACGGCGTCACCGCCTGC
>JANOGH010000623.1:0-8421 GCA_031414075.1 Betaproteobacteria bacterium
CACCGCGGAGGACGCGGAGGTAAACAAAACCGGAATCCTCGGTACTTCGGTGGCGCGCAGGACAACACCAAGGTTCAGTTTGATCTGATGCATGTCACCGAATCCGTATTTCTTCACTTTTGCACGTTTTTCCTCTGCGTCCTAGAAGGGTACTCCGACGTGCTACGCACGTAGGGTATCCGCGTCCTTAAGGTGAAACACTTACGGCTGAAGCTGCTGCGGTGAGTGCGTTTTTTTCCGGGGGACCACATGAAAGGAGCATCATGGCAATACTAAGCGGCAAACGCCCGGCAGACCTGGGCGTGAGGAACGGAAGACTCAAAGCGACTCCGTCGTCGCCGAACGCGGTCAGCAGTCAGGCGACAGGCGGTTACCATCAGATCGCGCCGCTTGCCTGCAAAGGCTCGCAGGAGCAGGCGATGAAAGCGCTGAAGGCGATCGTCGAGAGCACGCCGAACGCGCGCATCGTCGAAACAAGGGCGGACTATCTGTACGCCGAGTACGCCAGCGCGCTGTTGGGTTTTGTCGACGACGTCGAATTTTATTTTCCGCCGGGCGGGAACATCATCCACGTGCGCTCGGCCTCGCGTCTGGGCCACAGCGATTTCGGCGTCAACCGCACGCGCATCGAAACCATCCGTGCAAGACTCATCCAAGCCGGCGCCTGAACTACCGGAGGAATCCGGCGCGACGGTCGACCTGACCGAAGAGAGTCGGCCGTGGTGGCGGCGCTCGCCGGCGCTCGCCGCGGGCGCGGCGCTGGCCATCGGTCTCGGCACGCTCTGGTTCGCGGACATGCTGGGCCGCGTGCCGCTCGATAACCAGACTACATTCGGCTACCTGCTGATGCTGCCGCTGCTGGTGATCGTGCCCGCGTTCTCGGCGGCGGGATTGCGCCTCGCCTGGCTCGCCTATGCGGGCCGCGAGTCGTCGTCGAAATACGCTATCGTCGCGCTCGCGGTCAGCGCCGCGATGGTGAACTGGCTGGCGATCGCCGGATTCGCCAAAGCGCTGTGGCGTATCTTCGCCCACTATTGAGCGTTTCAAAATAGATGACAGCCAGAACGCTCAATCCCTCACCCCAACCCTCTCCCGGAGGGAGAGGGGGACGATAGAACTAATTCACTGATGTGAATTAGGGAAAGATCAATAATGCAACTGCAGGAGGCGCGGCCTGTGCAATTAAGAGGCAGGGCGTTATCGGAGAAACATCTTTTACAAAGCCCAAGCACCTGATCGTTTGGCGAATTTTCGGCGTGGGCCAACGCGTCAGCAAATTGTCACATTCATGCAGAGACCGTGTGTTAGCGTGTCGCGGCCTTCATCACTGGGACCCTCCCGCCCATGAACAAGACCGCGCTCCCGCCGCCGCCGATCGACAACGCCGCCGACTACATCGACGCCCTGACCCGACCGCGCACGCAGGACTCAGTGGTCAGGAAGAAGGTCATTCCCGGCCGCCGCATGCGCGATAAATTCCGCGATGAAGTGGTGGTTGTCGAAGTCGTCAAGAAACTCGGCTGAATCGGATACCGATCCAAAAAAAAAGCGGCTTGAGCCGCGTTTTTTTGACACCGATCAGGGAACGACGCTCTCCACTGCAGTTCGGTAAGTTGGCGCGTCCTTGACACACCGCGCCAATCCCGGCATGGTTTGTCGACACGGGGGACTTGGCATTCCTGCATAAAGTCTCGCGCACAAAGCAGGCATGTTTGCGTGACGATCATTCCATTCTTCTTCGACGTTCTTGCATACAGCGCAATCTTTGTGCTGGTCGTGCTTGGCCTCGGCGTGATCGCGAGCATGATGGGCATCTTCAACTTTGCTCATGGCGAGTTCGTCCTGCTCGGGGCCTATACGGTCTACCTGTTTCATAGCAGCGGCCTGCCGGTCTGGGCGGGCATGGTCGCGGCGCCTTTCGTCGTCGGCGTGGTCGGGCTGGCCCTCGAACGCGTCGTCATCCGCCGCTTTTACGCGACCCCGATCGTCGCCATGCTCGGCACTTATGCCATCGGACTCGCCTTGCGCGAGACCGTGCGTTCGCTGTTGAGCGGGCAGTTTTATTCTGTCACCGCTCCCCTGGTCGGCTCGTTTTCGTTGGGGGAGATCTCCATTTCCCGTTGGCGCACGGCAGTGATCCTGATTACGATTGCCGTAATGGTGGGCTCCTACCTTCTGCTCACCCGCACGCGCTTCGGATTGCAGGTGCGTGCCGCTCTGGAAAATCCTGCGCTGGCGAGGGCTTCCGGTATCTCAACCAGCCGGGTATATGCTGCGACCTTCGCGTTCGGGTCCGCGCTTGCCGGCCTCGCCGGGGGGTTGATGGTACCGATCTACGCGATCAGCGCAGACATGGGCGTACCGTTCCTGATCAAATCTTTCCTTGCAGTCATGCTCGGCGGCATGGGCAGTTTCGAGGGTGCAATCGCGGGCGCGGCGTTGGTGGGCGCCACCAGCGCGGCGCTGCCGTGGGCGATCAAGCCTGTGGTCGCAGACGTTGTTGTCTTCATTATCGCGATCGCGATCGTGAAGGTTCGGCCGGAAGGCCTTCTATCAAAGTGGAGGAACTAATAATGAGAAACGATGACCGCAGCAAGCGTCCGCTGTCCGCTTCCAGACGGCTGTTCCTGCAACGCAGCAGCCTGCTCACTGGAATGATTGCCCTCGGCGGGGGCAGTTACCTTTATAACCCGAAGGGGGTCTGGGCTGCCGATCCCATCAAAGTGGGCATCGCCACCGACCTGACCGGCGCCATCAGTTGGGGCGGCATTCCCAATTCGCAGGTGGCGAAGATGGTGATCGATGAAATCAACAAGGGCGGCGGCCTGCTCGGCCGGCCGCTGCAGATGATCCTGGAGGACACCGCCACCAATGAACAGCTTGCAGTAACCAAGGTGCGCAAGCTGGTCACCCAGGACAAGGTGGACGTTGTCTTTGGCGGCATCACCAGCTCCATGCGCAACGCCATCAAGGACACCATCGTCAACCGCGGCAAGACGCTCTATATCTATCCGCAGCTCTACGAGGGCAAGGAGTGCACGCCGTACCTGTTTTGTACCGGCCCCACGCCCGCGCAGCAATGCGACACCTTCATCCCATGGCTGATCAAGAACGGCGGCAAGAAGTTCTATCTGCCTTCCGCCGACTATGTCTGGCCGCATACCCTGAACGCCTACGCGCGCGATGTGATCGTGAAGAACGGCGGCGAGGTTATCGGCGAAGAGTATTTCCCGGTCGACCACAACGAATACAGCGCCACCGTCAACAAGATCATGTCGAGCGGGGTCAACGTGGTCTTCAACACCACCATTCCGCCTGGGGTCGCGGCATTTTTCAAGCAACTCAACGAGGCCGGCTTTCAGAAAAAAGGCGGGAGGCTCTCGTGCGTTTACTACGACGAGAATGCGCTGGGGATCACGCCGGCGCACGAGATCGAGGGGCTGGCAAGCTGTCTGGATTACTTCAAGGCGATCAACGACCCGTTCGGCAACCAATTGCAGGCGGAGTACGGCAAGCTGTTCGGCGACAAGAACCCGTTTACCGCGGGCAGCGGCGCAACCGGTATGTACCGGGGCATCAAGCTGTGGGAAGTCGCGGTGAAAGAAGCGAAGAGCGTGAAGCGTGAACCCGTGGCTGCGGCGCTGGATCACGCCAAGATCAGCGACGGGCCGGGCGGAGGCTGCGAGATGGTCCCGGGCACGCGCCATGTGAAGATGAATATGTACACCGCCGTGTCCAAGGGTGGAAAGTACGAGATCGTGGAAAAGAGCAAGGGGCCGGTCATGCCGGGCGAGTGCGCCTGAACGACTGGAGTTGGGCCGCGACCCCGGGTGCAGCGTCACCCGGGGTCGCGTTCTGTGCAATGCAATCGCCTGGAAAATGAGTCAACCCACCGATCTGTCGGCGTCATCGCGACCGTTGCGGAAAGTCATTCCGTGGCTGGAGCTCGCCATCCTCGGCGCCAGCCTGATCCTTCCGGCTTTCACCGATGATTTCTGGACGCTGTTCCTCACCCGGGTATTCATCCTCGGCCTGCTCGCGCTGAGTTTCGACCTGGTCTGGGGCTATGCCGGGATACTCAGCTTTGGCCAGGCCCTGTTCTTCGGCATGGCCGGGTACTGCACGGCCTTGCTGGCCACCGAAGTGGGCATTACCTCGGTTCTGGTCCTGCTCCCTGTCGCCGGGCTGGTCGGCCTGATCGTCTCGCTGATCCTGGCTTTTATCGTCATCCTCGGCCGCCGCGTGCCAAGCACTGTATTCGTCGCACTGGGAACCCTGACCGGGTCCTACGTGGTGGAGAGACTCGCGCGCGGCTGGTCTTACGTCGGCGGGCAAAACGGCATTCCGTCACTGCCGCGCTTGACGCTGGCGAACCACGAAATTGCGGAGGGTGTTTGGTTCTATTACATGGCGCTGGGCATACTCGTTGGCGTCTACGTCGCGCTCAAATTCCTGACGCGTTCGCAGCTCGGTCTGGTTCTCGCCGGTATCCGCCAACATGAGACGCGGATCACTTTCTTCGGCTACCGCGTTCAGCATGTCAAGGGCATCATCTTTGCCCTGGCAGGCTTCATCGCCGGGCTGGCGGGCGGGATGTATGCCTTTCACGAAGGCTATGTCGGGCCCGGTCAACTCAGCCCGGTCCTGTCGACCCAGGTCGTCCTGTACGTTCTGTTCGGCGGGGTCGGCACCCTGATCGGCGCCGTCGTGGGCGCCGGCGTAATCGAGTACCTCACCTTCATGCTGTCCGAGCAATACCAGCGACTGTGGCCGATTTTCCTGGGCCTGCTGCTCCTGGTCATTATCATGTTCCGGCCCACGGGATTGATCGGTTTCCTCGTTTCGGGCCGGGAACGAATCGGGTCCTTCGGCCGGCCCGGCGACTCAGCGCCGGAGAACGACGCGGCTAAGAATCCGCCGTGAGCGATCGCATGAATCTGCTCGAGGCGCGCAATGTCACCAAGGTCTACGGCGCCCTGACTGCGCTCAATGGCGTCGACCTGACCGTGCGCGAGAACGAATTTCATGGCTTGATCGGCCCCAACGGCTCGGGCAAGAGCACGCTGCTGAAGTGCATTGCAGGGGCCGAAATACCGAATGCAGGAACCATCGTCTTTCTCGGCGCCGACATCGGCCGCGCCGCACCCGCGGAGCGCTCGCGCGCGGGCCTGAGCCTCAAATTCCAGATCGCCAGCGTGCTGCCCGAACTGAGCGTGTACGACAATATCCTGCTTGCAGTGCAAGCGCAGGACAGCCTGGCGACGCTGCTCTTCTCGGGTTCCCGGCGCGCGCTGGACCAGCGGGTGACGAAGACGCTGGCCCAGTTCCGCCTGGAACTCAGAAAAGATGACCTGGCCGGCGTTCTCTCGCATGGCGAGCAACAGTGGCTGGAGATTGCGATGGCCCTTGCCGGCAATCCCAAGCTGCTGCTGTTGGACGAGCCAACCGCCGGGATGAGCGCGCGGGAGCGCCGTGCGACCGGCGAGTTGCTCGCACCGATCAAACAAATCTGCTCGCTGCTCATCGTCGAGCACGACCTGGATTTCATCAAGGACATCTGTGACTCGCTGACGGTGCTCGACCAGGGACAGGTGGTGGCAAGCGGCCCGACTGCCGAAGTGCAGAACAGCGAGAAGGTCAAGGAGGCGTATCTGAGCCATGCCTGAAACCGCGTTTCCCGATGCGCCCTTGCTCGACACCGAAGGTCTTTGTACTTACTACGGGACCAGCCAGGTGCTGTTCGACGTCTCGCTCAAGGTCCCGTCGCGCGGCGGCGTGGCGATACTGGGACGCAATGGCGCCGGCAAGACGACGCTGCTCAAGACGCTGGCGGGCGATCTGCTTCCGGCGCGGGGGTCCGTGCGATTCGACGGTGGTGATGTCGCCCGCATGCCGACCGAACGGCGCATGCGCCTTGGCATCGGTTACGTGCCCCAGGAACAAGGGGTGTTCGGCAAGCTGAGCGTGCGCGAGAATCTTGTTATCGGCGCAATGACCGACCCCGGGGGCAAGGAGCGCATCGGGGAAATGCTCGCCCTGTTCCCCATGCTTGCCAAGCGCCTGTCCCAGCAAGCCGGTACACTTTCCGGGGGCGAGAGGAAGATGCTGGCCATCAGCCGGGCATTGCTCGGCAAGCCCAGCCTGCTGATGCTCGATGAACCGACAGAAGGGGTTTGGCACGGCGTGGTCGAGGAGATTGCCGGTCGCCTGGAACAACTGGCAAAAACAATTGCCGTCGTCATTGTCGAACAGCACATCAAGATGGCGCTGCACGTCTCTCAGTACTGTTACGTCATGGACCGGGGAAAGATTGTGCTCCAAGGCCCGTCGGGAAAGGTTCGCGACGACCCCGAGCTGATTCGACTGCTTTCCCCCTGAAGAAAAATGCGCAGAACAGACCGCGCTGCACGACTATTGAGCGTTTCGCAATAGATGACAGTCAGAACGCTCAATCCCTCACCCCAACCCTCTCCCGGAGGGAGAGGGAGGCGACAGACCTAATTCACTGATGTGAATTAGGGAAAGATCTATAGCTGCGTTCACATTATAAAAGGAGACCATCATGGCAGTGCAATATCCGACGCCGGAACAGATCTGGGACGCCGCTGAAGAAGTCGGCCTTGCCCTTACCGAAGACGATGTGAAGTCCTACCTCGGGCTGATCAAACCCAACATCGACGCCTATAACATGCTCGACGCGATGCCGGATTATCTGCCGCCGGTGAAGTATCCGCGCACGCCGGGTTATTTTCCGGAGCCCGCCGAGAACCCGCGCAATGCCTGGTATGTAAAAACCTCGATCAAGGGCGCGTCGTCGGGTCCGTTGAAGGGGAAAAAAGTCGCCGTGAAAGATAACGTCATGGTAGCCGGCGTGCCGATGATGAACGGCAATTCGATCCTCGAAGGCTACGTGCCCGATATCGACGCCACCGTGGTGGCGCGCCTGCTCGATGCGGGCGCGGAAATCATCGGCAAGACACACTGCGAGTCCTACTGTATTTCCGGCGGCAGCCACACTGGCGCGAAAGGCCCGGTGCACAACCCCCACAAGATGGGCTACTCCGCCGGCGGTTCGTCTTCAGGCAGCGCCGTGGCGGTCGCGCTGGGCGAAGCCGACCTCGCAATCGGCGGCGACCAGGGTGGCTCGATCCGCATGCCTTCTTCCTGGTGCGGCATCTACGGCATGAAAGCCACGCATGGGCTGGTGCCTTACACCGGTGTCATGCCGATCGAAATTTACGTCGACCACACCGGACCGATGACCGCGACCGTGAGCGACAATGCACTGATGCTCGAGGTGATCGCCGGTCCGGATGGTTACGATCCGCGCCAGTACGGCACGCCGAAGAAAGTGAAGTACTCGAAGCTGCTCGAAGGCGGGGTCAGGGAGCTGAAGATCGGTGTCGTCAAAGAAGGTTTCGGCAGGCCGGAATCGGAAGCCGATTCCGACGCCAAGGTGAGGAAGGCGACCGAACTATTCAAGAATCTCGGCGCAAAAGTCGAAGAGGTTTCCATTCCTGCGCACCTGTTCGGACCGGTGCTGTGGACGCCGATCGGGGTCGAGGGCATTACGCAGACCATGATGTTCGGCGACGGCTACGGATTGAGCCGCCCGGACCTGTACGTGACCAGCCTGATGGACAAGCTGCACGGCTGGCAGTTGCGCGCCAACGAGTTGTCCGAGACCACCAAGGTGCTGACCACGCTGGGCGTGTACATCAAGAAATACCACGGCAGCCATTACTATGGCAAAGCGATGAATGTCACCCGGCGACTGATCGAAGCCTACGACGCGGCGCTGGCCAAGTACGACCTGCTGCTGATGCCGACCATGCCGATGAAATCCCAACCGCTGCCAGCGCCCGGATGCTCGCGCGAGGAGTACTTCCAGCGCGCCCTGGAGATGATCGGCAACACCTGCCCGTTCGACATCACGCATCATCCGGCGATGACGGTTCCGTGCGGCATGAGCGCTGGCCTTCCCATCGGCATGATGCTGATCGGCAAGCATCACGACGAGGCGACGATCTACCGCGCGGCATATGCGTTCGAACAGTCGGGGGACTGGAAAAAGATGTGACGAGTGACGGGTGACGGGTGACGGGTGACGGGTGACGAAAGAAGTCTAGTTTGGCATATCTGTCATTGTTGTGAACAATCAACATACACACGATTATGACTAAAGCAAAAGGAAGTAAAGGGCATTACAAATGAGATGCGACAGCATTACCAAATAATGATAAACTTGCATCTAAATGTGCAGCTGGCAATATACTAACTAGCAATATTGCAAAAATTAATGATACCTCCAATGACATCAATGCTTCAGGAAATGAATTGGAATCATCCGTTTCCACATTTGCATCAATTGAAAACATTGAAAAGAGTTATCATCAAAACATTTTGCTGGCATTGAAAGAC
>JANOGH010000624.1:0-4012 GCA_031414075.1 Betaproteobacteria bacterium
CTGTTATCTGAGACGGGACCAAGGCGATGGCACTTGAATTGACGATCCTGGTCGGCACCATGACCGGCATCGCCGAACTGGTGGCGCAGGAGATCGAGTTGCGCCTCGACGGCGAAGGGGTGCGCATTGCAACGCTGCTGATGGACGAGCTCGATGCGGGCGTGTTCGCCAAAGGCGGATTGTTCCTGATCTGCAGCTCGACGTACGGCCAGGGAGACGTGCCGGACAACGCGAAGCCACTCTACGAGTCCCTGCAGACTGCGCGTCCCGACCTGGCCAACGTGCGCTACGGTGTCATCGCGCTGGGCGACATGACTTACGCGGAGACGTTCTGCAACGGCGGCAGGCGCTTCGATCGCATTCTGACCGAGCTAGGCGCGAAGCGCATCGGCGACATCATGCTGCACGACGCCAGCGCAGGCACCCTGCCTGAGGACGAAGCCGCTGAATGGATCGAGGGCTGGATCGCACTATGCCGCGCGCAACTTGGCGTAGCCGCTTCGGCCTAGTGAAAATTCAAGATCTTCACCGCAGAGGCGCGGAGGCGCAGAGGAAACGCAGAGAAAAACAGATCTTTCGGATATCAAATTCAACGATGGCGGTCAATTCCGCATGGTTGCCGACGCGACGATTCCTCCAATTGACTTTCGCTCTTCTCTGCAGAGTTTCTCCGCGTCTCTGCGCCTCTGCGGTGAGAATTTGAAATAAGGATTTGACGTTGAATTCGCTCTAGCAGTAGGGCGGCTGGTATATTCCGTCCAGCAATTATAGGGAGGAGGGGGAGCGTGGGTGGACTGAGCAAGGCTGATCACAGCGTCAGCCCGCCGTTGATCGACATTCCGCGCGCCTACAACGCGGCGCACGATCTCGTCGAGCGCAATCTCCTGGCCGGTCGCGGCGGCAAGACGGCTTACATCGACGACCAGGGGCGCTACACCTATGCGGAACTGGCCGAGCGCGTCAACCGCGCTGCCGGTGCGTTGACCGGGCTTGGGCTGGAAATGGAAAGCCGGGTCATGCTGGCGCATCTTGACACCATTGATTTCCCCAGCGTGTTTCTCGGTGCGATCAAGGCCGGCATCGTACCGGTGAGCGCCAACACGCTGCTGACCACCGCCGATTACAAGTTCATGCTCGAGGACAGCCGCGTCCGCGCGCTGATCGTCTCCGAAGCGTTGCTGCCGGTTTTTCAGCCGCTACTGGACAACCCGCCCTTTCTCAAGCACATCATTGTCTCCGGCCGGGACGCGCACGGTCATCTGCATCTGCAGCAACTCATGGCGCGAGCGGCCACGACATTCGCTCCGGCGCCAACTGCCGCGGATGACGCCTGCTTCTGGCTGTATTCTTCGGGGTCCACCGGCATGCCGAAAGGCGCCGTGCATATTCATTCGAGCCTGATCCAGACCGCGGAGCTCTACGCGAAGCCGGTCCTCGGCATCCGCGAAGACGACGTCGTATTCTCGGCCGCCAAGCTGTTTTTTGCCTACGGCCTCGGCAATGCGCTGACGTTTCCGCTGGCAGTCGGCGCCACCGCAATATTGATGTCGGAGCGGCCCACGCCCGCGGCGGTATTCAAGCGCCTCAAGGATTATCGCCCGACGATTTTCTACGGCGTGCCCACGCTCTACGGCATGCTGCTGGCCAGTCCGGATCTGCCGCGCAAGGAAGAACTCGCGCTACGGATATGTACCTCGGCGGGAGAGGCGCTGCCGGCAGATCTCGGCCGGCGCTGGACCGAACATTTCGGCGTGGAAATTCTCGACGGCATCGGCTCCACGGAGATGCTGCATATTTTCATTTCCAACCGGCCGGGCGAAGTGCGCTACGGCACCACCGGCAAACCAGTGCCTGGCTACCAGATTCGTCTGGTGGACGAAAAGGAAACAGACGTGGCGATCGGCGAGCTCGGTGAACTGCAGATCAAAGGCCCGACCAGCGCGATCCACTACTGGGCCAATCGCGCGAAGACGCTGGCGACCTTTGTCGGACCGTGGACGCGCTCAGGCGACAAGTACACCAGGGATGCGCAAGGCTATTACACCTACGGCGGGCGCTCGGACGATATGCTGAAGGTGAGCGGCATGTATGTATCGCCCTTCGAAGTCGAGGCGGAATTGATGAGCCATCCCGATGTGCTCGAAGCGGCGGTGATCGGCGTCGCGGACGACCAGAATTTGATCAAACCGAAAGCGTTCATCGTCACCAAGGCGGGCGTCGCCGCGGGACCGGCACTGGCCGACGCGCTCAAGAGTTACGTGAAAGACCGGCTTGCGCCTTACAAATATCCGCGCTGGGTCGAGTTCATCCCCGAGCTGCCGAAGACGGCAACCGGCAAGATTCAGCGGTTCAGGTTGAGAAACCGGGAGACGTGAGGCGCTAGGCACGAGGCTCCAGGCTCCAGGCGCGAGGCGAAAAAGCATTTACGATAACGAGAACATCGAGGAACGGATTATGCCGAATCGGAAAAGACGTGAATTGCTTATCGGCGCTGGCGCGCTCGCGGGGGCGTCGCTGCTGCCGTTGATCGCGCGCGCGCAATCCGCAAAACTTCGCGTCGGCCTGATGCTGCCTTACACAGGCACGTATGCACAACTTGGCGCCGCCATCGAGAATGGACTGAGACTTGCCCTCGAACAGGCGGGCGGCAAGTTCGGTGGGCGCGAAGTCGAATTCTTCAAGGTCGACGACGAGTCGGAACCGTCCAAGGCGACGGACAATGCCAACCGGCTGATCACCCGCGACAAGGTCGATGTCCTGGTCGGCTCGGTGCACTCGGGTGTCGCGATGGGGATGCTCAAGGTAGCGAAAGAAAGCGGCACCCTGATGCTTATTCCGAATGCGGGAGCCGACGCCGCGACCGGCGCGCTCTGCACGCCGAATGTGTTCCGCACGTCATTTTCCAACTGGCAGCCGGTGCATCCGCTCGGCAAGGTGATGACCGACAGGGGTCACAAAAGAGCGGTGTTCATCACCTGGAAGTATTCGGCGGGCGAGGAATCGCTGGCTTCCTTCAAGGAAGGCTTTACCGCCGCGGGGGGAACCGTGGCGAAGGAATTGTTCGTGCCGTTTCCGAATGTGGAATTCCAGGCGCTGCTCACCGAGATCGCGGCCATCAAGCCGGATGCGGTGGCCTGCTTCTTCGCGGGCGGGGGTGCGGTCAAGTTTGTGAAGGACTACGCGGCCGCGGGCCTGAAGGACAAGATCCCGCTGTACGGTTCCGGATTCCTGACCGAAGGCGTGCTCGCCGCGCAGGGGGATGCCGCCGACGGCCTGCTCACCACGCTGCACTACGCCGACTCGCTGGACAATTCGCGCAACAAGGCGTTTCGTGCCGCTTATGGCAAAGCGTACAAGACTGAACCCGATGTGTATTCGATGCAGGGCTATGATACCGGCCTCCTGCTCTTGCAGGCCCTGGACAAAGTGAAGGGCGACACCGGCAATCAGAAAGCGGTGATCGCCGCCATGGAAAGCGCGGTCATCGACAGCCCGCGCGGCCAGTGGAAAATGTCCAAAGCGCACAATCCCATCCAGGACATCTACCTGCGCCGCGTCGAAAAGGGCGACAACAAGGTTATTGGGGTGGCGTGGAAGGCGCTCGAAGATCCCGCCCGCGGCTGCAAGTTAGTCTAGGGCGAAAACCCAACACAGAGACACAGAAGGCACAGAGAACACAGAGAAAAGCAATGCGCGATATGTGAAGAGCGGTTTTTGCTGGCGGATAGGGATTGTCCATGGGTGCGGCATTCTCTCGCCGGCTGCATCTATGCGGGTAGAATCCGGCCAGCCCATCTGACATATATGTATCTTCCTTTGAATTTCTCCGTGTTCTCTGTGCTCTCTGTGCCTCTGTGTTGGGTGTAATGCGGTAAATGGATCTTGCGACTTTCCTGATCCAACTGCTCAACGCCGTCCAGTACGGGCTGCTGCTGTTCCTGGTCGCCGGCGGCCTGACGTTGATCTTCGGCATCATGGGCATCATCAATCTGGCCCATGGCAGTTTCTACAT
>JANOGH010000625.1:0-1890 GCA_031414075.1 Betaproteobacteria bacterium
CTCGAAAGGTTCCCACAATCCATCCCAGTGAATCGGAATGAAGGCTTTGGGTTGCAGCACCGGGACCACCCGTTCTGCAATGGGCAGCGTGCCGGTGCCGATCCAGAGATCCACTGATTGCAGCCCGGCGTCCTTCATCGCCATCTTCAGGTTCTCGATCGGCGCGCCATAGTCGACGCCCTTGATCACGATCGGCACGTGCAAGTCCACCGCGCTGGCCGAATTTTGGTAGAACCAACTGTAGCGCCCCTGGAGCCCGTCGACGGTGAACAGAAAGCCACGATTGCCGCCGCCGTTCGGAAAGTCCTCGGCCACGCCGGCTTTCAGTCCACCAGTGGCGGGATCCTGGCGCGGAATATCGTCGAGCTCGACCGGATCGTGCTGTTCCCAGTTCTTGGCGGGATCGCCGCTGTGGTTCCAGCGCACCACGCGCATCGTCACATCCTCGGCGATGGCTATTTTTTCCAAACCGACTACCGGCGTGCAGCGTTCGGCCGGCAGGTTCTCCGCCATCACTTCGAAACAGGTGGTCTGCGAGCCGATGATCGGCGCCCCGGTCAGCCGCGACCAGGTCGCAGTGTCGAACGAGTGATCCCAGTGGCTGTGGCCGGTGAGCAGCAATTTTATTTTGTCAGGGCCGCCGATCGCGTCGAGCACGCGGGATACCGCGGCAACGTCCGGCTTCCAGGGCTTGCGGGTATACGCATAGCCTCCGCCGCCGCCGTGAAATTCGCTTTCCGGGAGGCGGGTGATGTAGCCATCGGTGAGCACGCCGAACGATCCCATCTGGTAATGGATGTTGGCGATCGACATCCAGGTGATGTCGACGTGGTCGGGGCCCGCCGCGCCACTCGGGAAAATCGAGACGGCGGCAAGAAAGACAACCGCCGTACCTGACAATATTTTTCTCATAACCCTTCCTCAATAAAGCAAAGGACTGATTCAACAGCGTTGACGCAAATACCCTACGTGCCTGGCACGTCGGAGTACCCTTTTAGGACGCAAAGGAGAAAAGAAAGGTACGCAAAGGAATGCATGGATACTCGGAAACTGTTCGTATCTAGTTGTGGCTTTCCTTTGCGTACCTTTGTGCTGCCGACACGGCGTTGGCAGGGCCATCCGGGGCGGGAGGCAGCGCTTCGGCGCGCTACCCGCGGGCGGGCGACTCCGTCGCTAACGTGTCCGCGCGCCGCTTTGCGTTGAACGTATTTCGTTTCTCGGTAGTTCTTAAGAAAGGTGTTTATTGATTTGAACGCCTAGACCCGTCGGGCTTCGACGAAGTGCCTCTTCCAGTATTCGGCATTCACGCTGTCGATGCGGACCTTGCCGCCGCTCGACGGAGCATGGATGAAGCGTCCGCTGCCGAGGTAGATGCCGACATGCGATTTCTTCCTGCCTTCCTGGTCGAAAAAAAGCAGGTCGCCCTCACGCAGGCTGCGCGTTGACACCAGCACGGACATGCGGTGTTGCGCTTGCGTGTCGCGCGGCATATCAATGCCGGCCCGGCCGTAACTATATTTCACCAATCCGCTGCAATCGAAACCGGCCGGCGTATCGCCGGCGTATCGGTAGGGTTTTCCGAGCATCGCCTTTGCATGGACGACAGCGTTGGACGCGACTTCATTGCTGGCGCGTACCGTCGTCTGCTCGGGTGTTTCCGGCGAGCTGGCGCAGCCGGCTAATAACGCCATTACGGCAAGCATCATCGCCAACCACAGTCGAGTCATTGCGTCTTTTCCACGCCGCACCAGCGCGCCATGAACAAAGCCAGCACCTGGGCAACACGCAGCGTGCTCTCGATCGACACCGACTCGTCGATGCCGTGAATGTTCTGCGCTTCGGGGCCATAGCAGGTGGCCGGAATGCTGCCGTACAGATTGAAGGCGCGGG
>JANOGH010000626.1:0-6311 GCA_031414075.1 Betaproteobacteria bacterium
TAAAGGCTTATAGCACGCAAAACCTAGAGCCTAGCGCCTAGTGCCTGGTGCCTCGATCACGCCGTCCCCCCTACCGTCAGTCCGTCGATGCGCAAGGTCGGCTGGCCAACACCGACCGGCACGCTCTGACCTTCCTTGCCGCAGGTGCCGACTCCCGAGTCCAGGCTCATGTTGTTGCCGATCATGGAAACATGGGTCAGCGCATCGGGTCCGTTGCCGATAAGCGTGGCGCCTTTGACCGGATAGGTGATCTTGCCGTTTTCGATCATGTAGGCCTCGGCCGCCGAGAACACGAACTTGCCGCTGACGATGTCGACCTGGCCACCGCCGAAATTCGCCGCATACAAGCCATTCCTGACCGAGCCGATGATCTCGGCGGGATCCTTGTCGCCGTTCAGCATGTACGTGTTGGTCATGCGCGGCATCGGCACATGCGCGTAGGACTCGCGCCGTCCGTTGCCGGTGGGCGCCATGCCCATCAGTCGCGCGTTCAGCGTGTCCTGGATGTAACCCCTGAGGATGCCGTCCTCGATCAGCACGTTGCGCTGCGTCGGATTACCCTCGTCGTCCACATTCAGCGAACCGCGGCGTCTGGAAATGGTCCCGTCGTCGACCACCGTCACACCCGGCGCCGCCACGCGCTGGCCGATGCGTCCGGAAAAAGCAGAGCTGCCCTTGCGATTGAAATCGCCTTCGAGTCCGTGGCCAATGGCTTCATGCAGCAGGATGCCGGGCCAGCCCGGCCCCAGCACCACGGTCATCGTGCCGGCCGGTGCCGGCCGCGCCGACAGGTTGGTCACCGCCTGGTGCACCGCTTTGGCTGCGTAGTCGTGCAGGATTTCGTCGGTGAAATAGGCGTAGTCGAAACGCCCGCCGCCGCCCGCACTTCCCTGCTCACGACGGCCGTCGTGCTCGACGATGACCTGCAGCGATAGCCTGACGAGCGGGCGCACGTCCGCCGCCAGCATGCCGTCGGAACGCGCAATCAGCACGACTTCATATTCACCCGCCAGCGAAGCCATCACTTGCGAAATACGCGGATCGATATCGCGTGCGCAACGTTCGAGTTTTTCCAGCAGTTTCACCTTGTCGGCATCCGCAAGGCTCGCCAGCGGATCTTGCGGCAGGTACAGTTCGCGGCCGCGGCTCCGGGTCGCAACGCGAGTGGCGCCCTGCTCGCCGCGACGCGCGATCGCGCGCGTGGCCTGCGCCGCGGATTCCAGCGCCGGGAGACTGATATCGTCGGAGTAGGCGAAGGCCGTCTTCTCTGCGCTGACTGCGCGCACGCCAACACCCTGATCGATGTTGAAGCTGCCCGACTTCACCATGCCCTCTTCCAGGCTCCAGCCCTCCGAGCGCGAATACTGAAAATACAGATCGGCGTAGTCGACGCTGTGAGTCATGATCTGGCCGAATACGCGCTCGATCCCGCCGGCGTCGAGACCGTACGGTGCGAGCAGCGTGCGGTCCGCGGTTGCGAACAGCAGCTCGTGATTGTTTGTCGGATCGTTGGGCATGGGGTTAGCGACGAGGGGCTAGGGGTGAGGGATTAGATTTGGTGTATTTGATCTTGATTGGATACATTCGAGTATTTGGGCACTGAGCCGTGGATTTCAATCGAAATTCCCTAATCCCTCGCCCCTCGCCCCTCATATTTTATGGATCACCCGGTGGGTCAGCGCCGGCAAGCTCTTGCGCAGGTTTGCCTGATAAGCCGGGTTGATCGAGGCCACAACCACGCCCGAACCGCGCGGCAAACGATCGAGTACTGTGCCCCAGGGATCCACCACCATCGAGTCGCCGTGCGTTTCACGGCCGCTCAGGTGGTAACCCCCCTGCGCCGGCGCCAGGACGTATGCGAGATTCTCGATTGCCCGCGCGCGCACCAGCGATTCCCAATGCGCTCGGCCGGTGGTTTCGGTAAAGGCAGAGGGCACGACGATGATGTCGACGTCCTTCATCGCCCGGTACAGTTCCGGAAAACGCAGATCGTAGCAGACCGACAACCCGATGCGCCCGAACGGCGAATCCACCACCTTGACCTGCTTGCCCGCCTCGATCGTGCCCTCCTCCGCGAACCTTTCCTTGCCGAGATCGAGGCTGAAAAGGTGAATCTTGTCGTAACGCGCGACCATCCTGCCGCCGTCATCGTAAAGCTGGCAGGAGTTGTAGATCTTGCCTTCTGCTGGCGCCGCCATCGGCACGGAACAACCGACCAGCCAGATCTTGTGCTTTCTTGCAGTTTCCGAGAGGAAGCGCTGGATTGGCCCGTCGCCGTCCTGTTCACAAACTTTCACTTTGTCGGTCGGACGCATGCCCATGATGGCGAAATATTCCGGCAGCGCGACCAGCCGCGCCCCCTGCGCCACCGCTGCCTCGATGAGCCGGCCCGCTTCGTTCAGGTTGGCGGCCACGTTCGGACCGGAGGCCATCTGCACGCCGGCGATGCGAAACGTCTGCGCCTTTCCTTGTCCTTTCACCGTAGCCGTTACCGGCACGGCATGATCGCGGGCACCGCGCACTCGCGCGCGGCCGAATCCTGATTTGGTGGGGGCTGCCATGCCGGTCCGAAGCCTGAAAATTCCTGTCGAAGCGAGGTCGGATTGTAACCTCGCGCACGCCGAATGCTCTAACGTCCCTTTTCTTTCACGTTGGATGGCGCATTGGATATGCGCACAATGACCGGATCGACCCAGCTTCCGGCAATCGAATATTCGAACGACGCCATCTGGCTGAAGGGATCCTTGAGCGCCTTCTGCGCGATGAGCGCGGCAACGCCGATGAGCGGATTGACGATGGCGCCGGCGATTGCAATGCTCTCCGACAGCGACGGCGTGACCCGCACGACGAGATTCTGGGTTTCCCGGGCGAGATCGACTTGCCCCTGCATCGCCACGCGCGCGGCGGACCCCTCCATCCGGAAATCGCGCGTTTCGGCAACGCCTGCAGTCATGTTCAGGTTTGCGGAAATGCGATCGAAACTGAAACCCTTGCTGAACACGTCGCGGAAATCCAGCGTTACGCGTTTGGGCAGCGCCTGCAGGCTGAGGATGCCGAGCAACTTGGCCGCACCCGGTTCGATCTGACGGAAACGCCCGTTCTTCGCTTCCAGTTTGAGTTGGCCCGACAGGGACGGAATGTCGAACCGGGTCGGATTGCCCGTCCAGGCGATCGGGCCTTCGAGCAAAGCAGTCCCGCCCCGCATCGTGTCCGGCCGACCCAGTCGCGTGAAGAACTTGCCGACGTCGGACACTTCGAGCTTCACCTTCACGTCGGTGCGCGAAACTTCGCCCAGCACCCAGCGTCCGCTCATGGCGAACTTGCTTTCCGGATTGGCGATTTCCAGCCGCTGCAATTGCCAGCCGGCGGTCTCCGGTTGCGCCAGCACTGTCAGGCGGCCCAGATCCTTGCCTTCGTAGGTAAAGCTGTCGGCAACCAGATCGACGGACGGCAGGCGCTGCTCGGCCGCGCCGCCGGGCTTGCCGGCCTGGATTTCCGTAGTAATCGATGGCAGCACAAGCTTGGACAGGCGTGCAACCAATTTGGCGTCGTCAGCCGATGCCCACGATATCTGCCCGGCCACTTCGCGACCGGCGAGGGCAGCCTGCCATCGGGCATCGCGCCGCGTCGCTTCCACTTTGAGATCGTGAAAGCGCCGGCGACTGACGTCGAGGATGCCGATCTGCAGGTCCACACCGGCGAGATCGAGCGGCGAATCTCCCGAGCCGCCGGACAGCAGGCCCTGCCAGGCATCTGCATCCACCAGGTCGAGGCTGCCCCGTATCCATAATCCGTCCGCAGTCGGTAACTGAGCCGGACTACCCAGGCTGACCATGCCGCGACTCACCCCACCGGGCGCGCCTGCATCGAGCAGCAGTTCCGCGGAGGCGACCTTGTCGAGGTTGACGGCGAGCACGCCCTGGCGCCCGGGGCGCTCGCGCAGTTCCACGTGCAGCGGCAGGCTGGCACGAGCGGCCTTGGCGAATGGCGGCGGTAACGTCGACGTGAGACCCGCGAGATTCGAGTCGAAGCGCATGGTGGCGATCTTGTTACGCACGGCAAGTGTGCCGCGCCACGGCGTCTGGCCGTCCAGGGAGGCAAGCACGGGATGATTCCAGACTGCCCGAGCCTGACCGACGTCCAGGGTACCAAACAGGTTCGCCGTGATGCCGCCGCCCGCCTCATTGGAGGCTTCGAAAGCCAGCGGCTCGCCGAACATCAGCGCCCGGCCCTCGCTGACGTTGAAGGAATCCTCGGTAAACGCGATGCGCGCGTCGAAATGCTCGAAAGGCGGCAGGCGCGGGTCGAGCGTAACCCGGTTGTTCTGCAGCGTCAGTTCGCCCTTCACGGCGGACTCCTTGATCTGCCTCAGGGGCAGATCGAGTTCCAGATCGAGTTTGGCGCCGCCGGCGGCCTTCATTTCGTCGGTGAAGCGGCCGATGCGGCCTGCCAGGGGGGTCGATGCCGTATAACGAAGGAAGTCCGACGTCGGTCCCTGCACGACGCCGGTGACCTTCAGATTTTCTTCATGCTTGCCGAGTTCGGCAATCGACGCCTGTACCCCGGACACCTGCAGGCCGAGAATGGCACCGGACTGGGCGGCTATGTCCATGCGGTCACCTCTGAAAACGACGTTGCCGGCAATGCCGGTAATCGGCGGCCAGCCGTCTGCGTAGTCGACGGTCACGCCGCCCACCTTGGTTACGACTTGGAATACGCCGTTCTTGTCGCCGGCAAACGGAAAGTCCTTCAGCGGGCCCTTCAGCCGCAAGCGCGTGTCCTTCGACTCTCCGGCGAGCAGCGCCCGCTTCAGCCAGGCCTGCGTAACCGGTGCCTTCACCGGCATGTAGCGCCAGATCTGGCGCGCTTCGGCGCGCACCAGCATGCCGGACAGGTCCACGCTGCCGCTGCCCTCGGCCGCGCTGCGATAAGAACCGGAAAGGCTGCCGGCAAGGTGCTCGTTGGTGAAGTTCGCATTTTTGAGCATGACGTTGACTACGCCGTCACGCGAGGTCCACGCAGCGTTGGCCGCGAGATAATCCAGCGGCAGCGGCCCGGAGAATATTTTCGGCAGTTCCACCCCTCCGTTTGTTGCCTTGAGCGCCATCGTTCCACCGCGCTCATTGGCGTCGAACTGGCCGCTCAAACCGTGAAACCCGGGCAGCGCGCCGTCGGGCCGCGCCGCCATGGCGGCGAAACGGGCCTTCGCCGAGTAGGGGCGGCCGGTGCCCCAATCGCCGTCCCAGGAAAAACTGGCGTCCTCCACCGTCCCGGTGGGCGCAGCCCGCGCCAGACGGCCGCGCAGCGCGGCATCGAGCGGCAGGAATTCCGCGAGTCGGGCCAAGGGTGCCAGGTCAAGACCCGAGAAATGCAATTCCGAATGGCGCACGCCGCCAGCAGGGTCGGAATGCGCGTAAGTGAATTGTGTCGGCGCCAGTTTCAGCCCGTCGGCGGCAGTGAAGCCGAACGACGTTGCGGAAATTTCTGTGCGGTCGCCGCGCTGCGTCCAGCCCAGTCTGCCCCGTACTTCGGACATGGAAAGCTCGGGAAGATCGGGCGCCAGCCGGGTCTGCACCCTGACCAGCCTCACGTCGGCGGTGGCCGCGCCCAGGCCGGCGCCGTTAAGTTCAAGCCACAAGCGTAACGATCCCAGACCGCTCGTCAGCTCGAGCGGTGCCGGTATCCAACTTTGCACGAGCGCGAGGTTGGCGTAGCCGATTTCGGCATAGAGTTTCCCGTTCCACAATTGCACTTCGCGGACATTGCGGCCGAGAAATTCGCCGCGCGCAACGAGCGGAGAGGCAACCTGCGCGGGCGGCACCGCCGTGAGACCGAAGCGATGGATCGCGTCATCGCGGTCGAGCCGGAAATTGACTTTATCGAGCTGCAGACTGGGGGCGCCGCGCATTTCGTCCAGCCAGGTGATAGTGGCGTCGCGCACGAGCACCTGGCGCTGTGCCAGCAGCCAGTCGCCGAACCCGCCGCCGGCGCTATCTTGCGGCTGCATGGCAATGCCGGCGATCCAGAGCACGCCGGACGCGTCGCGTTTGACTTCAAGCTCGGGACCATAGGCCGCCAGGGAATCGAAACGCAACTCGACCGACAGCAGTGACAACCACGACAACACGGTCGAAACACGGTCCAGCACCATTGCGGGCCGGCCATCGGTGCCAAATACCTTGACGTCCATGAGGTTCAGTTCAGGCCGATAGCCCTGCCAGCTGCCGGTGATCGAACCAATGGTGACGCGCTGTCCAACCGAGCGCGTAATCGTTTGCGCAATCGGCTCGCGATAGTTGTCGATGTTCGGC
>JANOGH010000627.1:0-13812 GCA_031414075.1 Betaproteobacteria bacterium
AGACCGCGCCGTTAAGCCGAATGCCGGGAGCGAGCGTCGCCTTCCAGCCGATCTCGTAATTGAGCACGCCCGGGGGTTCGGCGGCCGCATCATGTCGACGCAGAAATCCGGGCCGATCGCAGTCAATGTGGTCATGTCCCATGTGCATTGGGACCATATCATGGGCTTTCCCTTCTTCGCTCCCGCTTACGTTCCCGGCGCCCGCATTCGTATTTTCGGATGTCACGATGTGATCGAGAAGGCATTCCGGCTGCAGCAGTCCGCTCCTTGTTTTCCAGTCGACTTCTCCCGGCTATCTGCCGAAATCGAGTTCGTAACGCTGGAAGCCGGCCGCACCACCGACATCGCCGGCTACCAGGTCACGCCCAAGCTCCAGCGACACACTGGCGACTCGTACGGTTATCGCTTCGAACGCGACGGCAAGGCCATCGTCTATTCGACCGATTCCGAACACAAACTCGAGGACCCGGCGCAGACCGAATCTTTCATCGAGTTCTTCCGCAATGCCGACCTGGTCATTTTCGACGCGATGTATTCGCTGCTCGATACGGTATCGGTCAAGGAAGACTGGGGGCATTCGAGCAACATGGTCGGCGTCGAGCTGGCCCAGCTGGCGAACGTCAAGCATCTGTGCATGTTCCATCACGAGCCCGCGTTCGATGACGAGCGCATCCAGTCCGTGCTCGATGAAACCATCCGTTTTGAACAACTCACCCGCGGCAGCCGGCCGCTGAGGGTCACTGCCGCCTACGACGGCATGGAACTCGACGTGTGATCCAGCCGACACCCTCCGGCGGTGAAATCCAAGACCGCGTGCGCCAGGCGCTTCTGACGGTTCTGGCCCGTGGCCATGGACGCCCGATCGGTGCCGCCATCCTGCTGTTGTTTCTGCTGGCCTCGCTAGCGCCCGCGCCGCCACTACTATCCGGACTTCAGTTCGCGCTATTCGACGCCTACCAGAGGCTGGCCCCGCGCAAGCCGACCTCGGCGCACGCGGTGATCGTCGCGATCGACCAGAAAAGCCTGCAGGAGCTCGGCCAGTGGCCGTGGCCGCGCACCGTGATGGCCGAACTGATTCTCGCACTGGGGAAAATCGGTCCGGCGGCCATCGGCGTGGATGTACTGATGCCGGAACCGGACCGCATGTCGCCTGCCAGTGTGGCAGCCCTCGTGGCGCGCGTGGATCCGCAGCTTTCCCGCCGCCTCGCCAAGCTGCCGAGCAACGATTCCGTCCTGGCCGATGCGATCACGCGTCACCCCGTCGCGCTCGGCGTGGCCGGGGCATCAGAACTCGAGTCCGGTATTCAGGCCGCCGGCCGTACCGCGCCGTTCCGGGTTTTCGGCGCAGACCCGACGCTACACTTGCGCACATTCGCCGGCACGCTCAGGAGCCTCGATCAGCTCGATGCAGCCGCTTCCGGACACGGATTGATCAGCGTGGACCCCGGCGAAGGCGTCATCCGCAGCGTCCCGATGTTTGCCTCCGTCGACGGCGTACTGACTCCGGCACTGGCCCTGGAAACGCTGCGGCTGGCGAGCGGCAATGCCGGATTCTCCGTCACCGCGGATCGTCGCGGCGTGCGCGACATCCGTATCGGCGATCTGATCCTGCCCACCGATGAGGACGGTTCAATCTGGGTGCATTTCAGTGCGCACGACCCGGCGCGTTTCGTGTCCGCCGTGGACGTCATTCGCGCGCGCGTCGACCCGAAATGGATCGAGGGAAAGATTGTGCTCGTCGGCGCAACCGGCATAGGCCTGCTGGACTACAAGGCCACGCCGCTTGGCGAACAAATTCCGGGGGTCGAGATTCACGCCCAGATCCTCGAAGGCATTTTCGAGGACTCGCTGCTGCGACGGCCGGATTTCCTGCGCTGGTTCGAGCGGGCTCTGGCGGCTGCGTGCGGAGTCCTCCTGATCATCGCCATCCCGGTCGTGAAGCCGCGTTGGGCTGCCGTGTTTTACGCGGGCATCATGCTGGCACTTTCGGCGCTCGGCTTCGCCCTCTACTACTGGAAACAGCTGTTGCTCAGCATCGTGCTCCCGGCAGCGGCGACCAACGTCTTGTTCGGCGTGATGCTCACCGGCACCCTGATTGAAGCCGATCGCCAGCGCCGGGCACTGCGCAACGCGCTCGACACGGAGCGCGAAGCCGCCGCGCGCGCGGCCGGCGAACTGGAAGCGGCGCGCCGCATCCAGATGGGAATGTTGCCGCCGCCTTCCGCGGCCTTCTATGGCGACCGGCGTTTCAGCCTGCAGGCATTGATCGAACCGGCGAAGTCGGTTGGCGGAGACTTGTACGATTTTTTCAAGCTGGGCGACGACCGCTTGTTTTTCATGGTCGGAGACGTGGCCGGAAAAGGCCTTCCGGCCAGCATCTTCATGGCGGTGAGCAAGGCGCTCTACAAGAGCGCCGCGTTGCGCAGCCGCCCGGAACATGGCACCGCGATCGACGAAATCATGCGCGCCGCCAACGATGAAATTGCCCGCGATAATCCGGAAATGCTGTTTGTCACGGTGTTCGCCGGCATACTCGACCTGAAGAGCGGCGCACTGGACTGGTGTAATGCCGGACACGATTCGCCTTTCTGTCTGCGTCCGGGCCAGAAAATGCCGATCAGGCTGGAGGGCGATGCGGGCCCGCCCCTGTGTGTCATCGAGGGATACGCCTATCGTCCCGAGCACTACCGCTTACTGCCGGGCGAAGCGTTGTGCCTTTTCACAGATGGCGTTACGGAAGCAATGAACGCAAACAACGAGCTCTACGGACGACAGCGTTTGTATTCGGTTCTAGAATCGTGCACCGAGGCAACCGATGCGCTGCAACTGGTCAATGCGATCAGGGACGATGTTCGCGCATTCGTGCTGGCCACCGAGCGCTCGGACGACCTTACGATGCTTGTCCTGCGCTGGAACGGTGGTGACGCGTGAGCAGAGGATCGTTGATCCGGCGGACAGCCAGCCGCGCGCAGGAATCAGCGCACGTTGATTTCGACACGCCGGTTTTGGGGCTCGGAAACGCCTTCGGAAGTCGGCACCAGCGGTTCGCGCTTGCCACGGCTGGAGACTACGATACGATCGGCGGGAATCCCGCGCTTGGTGAGATCGTCACGCACGCGTTGCGCGCGCTGCCGCGAAAGCTGGTCATTGGATTGCGTGTTACCCACCGCGTCGGTATGCCCGATGATCAAGACTTCCGGATACGGCCTCGCGGCGATTTCGCCAAAGACACGGTCGACCTCGCGTTCGGAATCGGACGTCAATTCGTCATTGCCTTCGAGGAAGTAAAGCAGAAACGTCGCAGGGCGTCCGGGAAGGGCTGCAATAGCAGAAGAAAATTCGCGCTTTGCCCGCTCGGCGTCATACGTCACCGATTGCATCATGCCGGGCCCGACGATATGCGCACCGGCATAAGCCTTGTTCAGGAGGATTTCCTTGCCGCCCTCGGTACGAACGCTGACGCCGCCGATCGACCCGTTAGGTTTAGGCAGCAGGACGATCAGATCATTGCGTGTCGGCCTGGCCGACGGGCGCAATGCTTCAGGGTCGATCGGCTGCTTGGAACCGGTCTGCGCACAACCGGCCATCATCATGATCATGATGATGGCCGACCCGAGGGCAACACGCATGATCAGTTGCCGGCGGGCTCGTCCACTTTCACGATGAACTCAGTACCGCGCACGCCCATGATTGCGGCCGGCGTCTTGATTCGCATGGCTTCCGGGGATTGCCTGACAATCTTGCCGGAGACGACGGCCAGCGTTCCCTTTTTCAGCCTGGTATCGAACGCGCCCTGGTGGGTCGTGCTGTCGAAGACGAAGCGCTCGATCACCAGTTCGCTGTTCGGACCCGCCGACAACAGGCTGTTGTCATGGAAGGTAATGCCGACCGAGCCGTCGGCGCCCGTCTTTACCGTATCCTCGACATCGATGACGGCTCCGACCGGCGCAGCCATGACTTTGCCGTTACGCTCGATCTGTACATTGCCCTTGGACACCTTGATGCGTCCCGCTTCGCCGGCAAACGCATGCGTGCACATCCACGCAGCGGCCAACAGCAGCAAGCCAAAAACAAGGATATCTCTTTGAAATGTCGATACTTTGGTCATTTTTCCCCCGTCGGTTCTGCAGCGTAATGTCGGCAAACTTCACCGCTCACAGCCTCATGCTGCAAGAACCATGCACGTCGCTATGATAGCAGCGGGCCCCGCCCTTGCGCTAAGGGGTAAATGCTTGTCCAACTTGAGAAAACCATGCATCGCCTGAATCGCGTATTTCCCGCGCGTCTGCGGGCCTTCGACCAGGTCAAGGCGCTGATCGATGAATTCGGTACCGTGGCTGAGCTTGGTCCTGAGGATCGCCATAAACTGACGTTAATCGTCGAGGAATTGTTCACCAATACAGTGACTCACGGCCATCGCGGGGACAGCGACGCACCGGTTTTCATCACCTTCGAAGAAGCCCAAGGGGACTTGCAATTGATCTACGAAGACTCCGCGCCGCAATTCGATCCCCTCATCGCCGGGCGTCGCACCGACATCGACGCGACGATCGAGGAACGCCGGATCGGCGGCCTGGGCATATTCATCACCATCGGCCTGACCGACAATGCCGATTACAGTTACGTCGAAGGCCGCAATCGCATCAGCCTCAGGCTCACCGCAAGCCGCACCTAGGGCTCCCAAAACAGTTCTCACCGCAGAGGCGCGGAGTCGCAGAGGAAACGCAGAGAAAAACTGATGACAGTTTGGGTTTTCCATTGGTCATTGATGCCGAGTCGATTGACCGTGACGCCGCAGCCAAACGATCCCCATAAAAATCCCCTTCGCTTTCCTTTGCGTTTCCTCTGCGCCTCCGCGCCTCCAAGGTGAAGGAGTATTAGGCGTCAGGAATCCAGCCAGCGCCACGCCAGCGGCGAACGCCTCACGGCGATGTCAAGCAGGTAGAAAATCAGCGCCACTGCCGCAAACCACGGCCACAGTGTCATCGTGGTCCTGCTTTCATCCCCCTGCTGTGCGAAAACTTCCGCTATCGACGGAGCGACCTTGCCGCCGGTTGCCTGGGCGAGCGCGCTCAGCAATTCGATATCGGGCGGGAAGGCACGATATTCGTCGGGATAGTCCAGATTCAGCATGCGCGCTCCGGCTCCCAGCGACGCCAGCTTCGGCAGGCCCGGCAAATCGACGAGTTCGAAGCGCTCAGCCTGCATGGTTCTGTTGAAGGGCATGCGCACCTGGTAGGTGCCAGCCCCGGTCTGCTCGAGCCCGATGATGGCTATGCTTGCGTCCGGCCGCGTTACCTTCACCTGCGGCGCCAATCCGTTGCGAAAATATCCATCCGGCGTGAGCGCTGATAGTCTGACCACCGCCTCGCCGCCTTCACGCGCAACCTGAAAATCCAATGCCTCTCCGGAATCACGCCGCATGACGTCGCGCACCTGCTGCGCCCAGAATTTTCCGTAGCCCGGCCAGTCGAGCCAATTCGCCGCCCAGCGATTCTTGACGTCCGAAGTAAACGCGACGGTCTTGCCCAAGCCATACTGCCAGCGCACCAGCAGCGGAGCGCCGGATGGCGAGGTGAGCAGGACCTCCGCATGATCGCGTGCCTTGCTGCTGACGAACCCCCTGAGTTCCGGCAGCCTGTCCACGTCCAGGCCGCGGAATGCGGCGCTGCGTTGGTTAACTACGGGCCGGAAGGACTCTTCCAGCAGATTGGATCGCACCGCGCGCGCGGTCTCGTCGATGAATATCTGTGGAATCGACTCCGCACTTTCTGCCACGTAAGCCCTGCCCGTGCCCCATTTGGCGATGTCACTCATCAGGACCCGGTCCGCATCCGCGCCGACCGCTACCGTCGACACGATTATCTTCTCGCCGGCCATGCGTCTGACCAGGGTTTCGAAATCAGCCGGGTGCGTATCGCCGTCGGAGAGCAGGATCACGTGCTTGGCCTTGGAATCGGTTTTCTGCAACAACCGATAAACGATCCCGAGCGCCGGATAGATATTGGTCTGACCGCTGGCCTGGATCCGGCTGATCTGGTCTTCCGCCTTGCGCCGGGAGCGCACGTACTGTATCGGCACCGCGATGTAGGTTTGCGAGTCGAAAGCCACCACCCCGAAACGGTGCTGCTCCTCGAGCAGGTCGAGCGCGGCGCGGGTGGCTTCCTTCGCCATCTCCATCTTGCGTCCCTTCATCGAATAGGAGCGATCGAGTGCAATCACCAGCGCGAGATCGTTGCGTTTTTCCTGCGCGCGGAACTGCACCGGCAGCACTTTCTCCACGGCCGTATCGCTGTAACCCTGCTCGCCATGAACATTCTCACCGCTTGTAAACAGCAGGCCGCCACCGAGGTCGCGGACATAGGATTCGATGGCCTGCATCCTGTCGGCCGTCAGTGCCTTCGCCGGCGTGTCGCTGAGGATCAACGCGTCGTAGACCGCCAATTCCGAAACGGATCCGGGTAGCGCGGCGGGTGCGGTTACGTGCGTTTCGATCCCCTGACCGGCCAATGCGTCGACAAAATAGCGCGCGTCGTCGGCCTGGCCGCCCTCGACGTAAAGGATGCGCGGCCGCCGTTTCACCCAGACCGATTGCTGCATTCGGTTGTTTTCGACAACGCGATCGCCTTTGGCAATCACTTCAGCCGACAGCGTCACCGCTCCGGCACGCGCCAGTTTCACTTCGAACGCGAGGCGATTCAGGCCGGCCCTGAGTTGCAACTTGCGCGTGCCCAGCAACCTTGCTGCGTCCTTTAGCGACACCTGGGCAGACGTTTCGACAGCGGAAAAGACGCGCACGGTCACGGTAACCGGCTCGCCGGCATGGACATCCGCAGGCACTTCGACACCTGCGACCCAGGCATCGTTGTCGTCGCGGACTTTCGCCGGAATCGGATAGACGCGTACATGGGCTCGCATGAGCCGCGGCAGCACGCGCCAGACATCGCCGCTGGTCTGGTTGCCATCGGTCAGCAACACGATGCGCTTCGCGCGATCGCGATCCAGGCCAAGCAGGGCGGCGTCCAGTGCCTGCTCGAGATTGGTCACCGTCTGATCCACAACGGCCGGATCGGCTGACGCGTCGCGCGCACGGCCTTCGGCTACGGCAAGGTTGCGTATGTCCGCCGGCTTCTGCAGCAGGATTGCATGGTCGGCGAACGCCAGATAGCGCGCGTGCGCCGGCATCCCTTCCCGATCGGCCTGTTCGATCCATCCGATTGCCGCATCGATGAAAGAAGAAGACACGCTACGGGAAACATCCAGCGCATAAACTACCGATACGTCGCCCGATCCCGCGTTCCACTGCGGCCGCATCAAGGCCAGGGCGAGCGCTATGATCGCCAGGCTGCGCAAACCCGTCGCGATCAGCAGGTGTCTTCGCCCGAGCCGGGCTCGGCTTCGGCGGGCCATCCAGAACAGCAACGGTACCGCTGCCAGAAACACAACTGGCCAGGCCGTTTGAATGGCGAGCGGCAGCGTCATACCGTCATGCGCCGATTCCAGCTCCACCACTCGAACATCAGCAGCAGCGCCGCGATGAGCAAAAGGGCGGACCATGAATCGAATGCAAACGATCGATGCGCGCCGATCGGCGTCTGCGCATCCGGCTTGATCTGCGCAAGTCGGGATTTGTTGACTTCGGTAATGCGGCGATCGAACAGATTCGCCGCGACCTGCAGGCGTTGATGCGCGGAAACGACCGTGAACAATCCCGGCGTGTCGACTTCGAACAGGCTGCCCCCGGGAACAGGCTGCATCGGCAGTTCTTTCCCGTCTGCCGCCAAAGCGCGCGCGCCGGACACCGGGACTTCGATCAACCCGAGCCCGCGGGCGATGATCGCCCGCTCGCCCAGCATCCAGTTAATCGCGTTGTTCAGAAACATCGGAAAGCCGGCGTGCAGCGCAAAATTCGACTCCTCCAGCGCAAAGGAAAACAGCACCCAGCGCACCCCATCCTCATGAGAGACGATCAGCGGCACATTGCCAGGCGCACTCACCAGCACGGACTCGGATTCTCTTGTCCGGCCTTTCAAGTCAACGACAGCCGCGCGATTGACGTTCAGATCGAGCAGTGAAATGTTTTCCAGCAACGGATGCGCCGTATTCCATGTCGCAGCGGATACATTGGCGATCTCTTTCCGTGGCGACGGCAACCAGTCGGCGCGAGACGGGCGAAACAGCAGCGCGGGCACATGGGGGCGGTTCTTCGGCGCATGGCGGTCGAACACAACGGCATCGAATCCACGATCGTCGACGTAGCGCGCGGGCGTGACCACGGTTAGATCCACCCGCGGCTGGGCGTGCAGGGATTTTTCCAGGTAAGCATTGCCGCTGGTCACCAATGCCACACGCACCACGCGGCGAACCGGCACGATCGAATACGCGACGTCGTCGATAGCCAGCCCGTCGCCAGGCACGGCGATCGAGGCCCGAACCGGTCCGCTGTCGAAATCCGAGATATCGATCATCTCGTTTCGCACACTGCCGGCTACAGCAGGGAATACCCTGGTGATTCGCTTGTCACCGACCCCGACGATCGTCAGTTCGATCCGCTTCTCGACACCACTGGCGTTGACCAATTCGACATAAGCCAGGGTCCGGCGCGGATCGGCGGGCAGCGCACGCACTTCGAAGGCCGTGATACCGGCGTTTTCCACCGATTCGAAAACGGACTCCAGTCTCGCCTGCGCCGGCGCAGCGCCGATCGACACCCCATCGGTAATCACGACCGTTTCAATGCCGGCGGACTGGTCCGGCAGCGGCACCGTCGGAACAGGGCCATAGGAAACCTGCAATCGCGCAAGTTGCGCCAGCGCATCATCGCGCGTTTCGAATGCAGGCGTAGCGACGCGGCGCATCGTATCCGCCAGCCAGATCTGGCTTCCTGCTGTTTGGGCCTCGATCAAGGCACGTGCCTTGGCTACGGCATGATCCCAGCGGGTCGCACCGTCGGTGGTTCGCGTTGCCATGGTCGCCGAATCGTCGAGCACCAGGATGAGTTTGGATGCAGGTCCACTCGTGCCAGCCGGAGAGAGCGGGACGATTGCACTGACCACGACCGCTGCTATCAGCGCCGCAAGCAAAAGGGACAACCACCAGCGCAACCGGTCCGACCCCGGATGACTTTCGCGCAGTACCCTGTCCCAGACCAGGCTGGACGGGACCACCACCCTGCGCGGCGGTGGTTTGAGCCAGTACAGCAGTGCGACGATGCCGATCGCGGCGATCAGGACGAGCACTGACTGATAAGGCATCAAAACCAACGCATTCATCGCAACAGGCCTTCTTCGCGCAACGCCTTGAGCATCAATTCCTCGAACGGCGTCTGCGTCGAGGCGCGCAGATATCCCCAGCCATGGGCACGGCAGAAGCTTTCGATTTCCGCGCAATAGCGCACGAAAGTCTCGCGGTAGGCTTTGATCAGATCAGGCGTCACCCGCGTCCGCGCGGAATGACCCAGCTCGGAGTCGACCAGAAGCACTTCATCGGCCAGCGCCGGTTCGACCTCTTCGGGACTCGTCACGTGAACGGCGAAAACGTCATGACGGTATTCACGGATCACCTGGAAGCTGCGCTCGAAACCGTCGCGATCCAGAAAATCGGAGATCACTATCGCCAAGCCACGAGTGCGACGTGCGCCAAAAAAACGGCGAAATGCGGTTTGCAGGCTGGTGCCTCCGGAGGCTTCCAGGCGCTCGAGGAACTGCAGTGATCGCCAGACCTGGTTCTTGCCGCGACGCGCCGGCATCTCCTCGATTACGTCGTCGGAAAACGCCAGCAGACTGACACGATCGTGATTGATGAGGCCGATATAGGCAATCGCAGCGGCAAACCTGCGCGCAAAATCGAACTTGGATGGCGTGCCGAAGTCCATCGAGCGGCTGGCGTCGACGAAAACATAAACAGGCAGATCGGCTTCCTCCTCGAACAGCCGCAGGATCAGGCGATCGAGCCTGAGGTAAGTACCCCAGTCGAGGTTGCGGGTGTCGTCACCCGGCGAATAGGGCCGGTAGTCGGTGAAGATCATGCCCGACCCGGTACGGCGCGAACGATGATGTCCGCGCAGATGGCCGGCGACGGGACGCCGCGTAAGCATCGTCAGATGCTCAAGCTGGCGCAGAAATTCTTCGCTGAACAGTACGCTTTCCTGAACCAAGAGAGTGACCTCGATGCGGCCGCGCGCCCGCCGTCGTGCGGCGCGGGGCTCGTTATGCCGTGGCCTCCGGCACCCATTCCAGGATCCGCGCAAGAATGGCGTCGGAATCCATGCGTTGCGCCTCTGCTTCGAAGTTGAGCAGCACCCGATGCCGTAACGCCGGCAACGCCACGGCGCGAACGTCTTCGCAGGAGACGTATACCCGATCGTTCATCAGCGCATGCACCTTGGCTCCCAGGATCAGCGCCTGCGTGCCGCGCGGACTGGAACCGAAACGCACGTACTTTTTAGCCATCTCGTGCGCCTGGTTCGACTCCGGATGCGTTGCCAGCGTGACCCTGATCGCATATTCCTGCACCGGTCGCGCGACCGGTATCGCGCGCGCGGTTTCGCGCATGTCCAGAATCTGGCCTTGCTGCAGGACCCGCTGCACCGCAGGCTCCTTCTGGCGCGTGGTCCGGTCGATGATCAGGTGCAACTGCTCGACATCCGGAAAATCGAGTTTCAACTTGAAAAAGAAACGATCCATCTGCGCCTCGGGCAGCGGATAGGTGCCTTCCAACTCGATCGGGTTCTGCGTGGCAAGGACGAAAAAAGGCTGATCGAGTGCGTGCGTGCGGCCTGCCGCGGAAACGCTGTTTTCCTGCATTGCTTCCAGCAGTGCCGACTGCGTCTTCGGCGTGGCCCGGTTGATTTCGTCGGCCAGCACTATGTTGGCGAAGATCGGTCCGGGCTGGAAGTCGAACGACTTTCGCCCGGCCTCATCCTCGCGGACGATGTTCGTGCCGATGATGTCGCCGGGCATCAAATCGGGGGTGAACTGGATGCGCGAGAACTTCAAGTGCAGAACATCCGCCATGGTCTGTACGAGCTTGGTTTTGCCTACCCCGGGAATGCCTTCCAGTAACACGTGGCCGCGCGCGAGCAGGCAGGTCATCACTCCGGAAATGATCTCTTCGTTGCCGACGATCACACGCGATATTTCATCGCGGACCCGCTGAAATTGCTCGCGGAAGGCCCGGATCTTCCCCTCTACGGCCACGGTGTTCATTCTTTCTCGCTTTCGTGCAGGTTCAGGAAATAGTTCTTGACGATGCTTTTCTGCCGCACCGGCACCCGATCATGGGTTATCGCGTCTTCACGGTCATAGCTCGCGCGCGCACGCCCATTCTCGATCTGCAAGGTCGATTTCTGCTCCCGGCTGGCGGAGTAGAACCATCCCGGGTCGCCTGTGCCATTCGGTTCTTCGCCCATGTCGTCTTTGCGCGGAATAGTCTCGCGCTTCAACTGCGCATCGAGGCGCCCGGTCGCGGTGCCTTCCAGCGGGAGCGCCGCGGAATCGCCCGAAGCGTCGCCGGTCTGGCTGCCTTCGCGCGCGCTATCGTTTTCTTCGCGCGCAACGGTGGCCTGTCGGAACAGCGTACCGCCGCGCATGTTGGAACTGCCGGTTTCGGGTGAAGGCGTCGGATTCGGGACGTTGCTACGAGTGTCGAACTGGCTCGCGGTGAGCTGACTGCGCTGGCTCGTGACAACCAGGTTGTCGTCCATGCGCCGTCTAACGCTGTTTACCCGGTTCTGCACCTCGATGCGTTCGTTCGCCTGCTCGAGAGTGTTGATCACTCGATTGAGCGCGTCCTGATTGACCGCGGCGTTGTTGCTGTTCAGGTCCCGTCCTGCACTTTCCAGCGCCAGACCGAGGTTGCTTTCCGGTGCGCTGCCTTTGTCGGCCGGTTCGATGGCCGGGTCTTCTCGCGCGCTGGCGGCTGCGGGGTCGGCGTTGAGTTTGCGCAAAAGCGCCAACGCATCGTCGACGCGCCCCTGGTTCAGTGCCTGGGCCACCGATTCGAACTTCGGATTGGATTTCAGCGCTTCGGCCAACCTCGCCAATCCTTCGCGCGCGGCCGCAGCCTCCATATTCGCCTGGTCGATCGCATCGCGCGCATCGGCGCGGGCGCGTCCCTTCTCCCCGGCAGTCGCATCGGTCTGCTGCAGTCTACGCAGAGCAAGGTCGAGTTTTTCGATTGCCGCGTCACGCGGGGCGTCTTTCAGCAACATTCGCAGATCGGCGGACTCACGGTACACCGCGGGGCCGGCTTCGGGATTGAAATCCCATGAGCGCGACAATTGCGGCGTCAACCAAACCAGACCCGCCAGCAGCAGCCCGAGCCCGCCGGCGGCGAAGGCATGGGCGGACAGCTTGCGTGGCGCGAGGTCGGCCAGATCAAGCCGCGCAGCGGTCGCCGCCGCGCGCTGCACCTGCATTTCTGCAAACGGCGAAATCTCCATTTCTGCCAGGAACCAGTGCGCCGATTTCAGTTCGTCCTTCAGGTGTGCGCGCGCATCGGCTTCCGCGGCGGCCTGCCGTGTGGAAACCCCGCGCGCGCTGCGCTTTGCAACCTCGACGGTGACAGCGACGAATGCCACAAACAGGGCGATGCGCATCGCGGTTCCGATGGACGGTACGCTCGCGATGACGGCCGGCTCGATCAACTGGAAGCAGACGAGGCAAAACAGAATACTGCAGAGTGCAAATGCGGCCTCCCGAGTCGCCCGGTTGATCCATAGACGGCGGCCCAGTTCGCGGAGCACGCCGATAATCATTTGACGCTCTTTCATGACGCGCCCGATTGTAACGCAGCATCGAATGCCAATGCGAAAAGACGCACCAGCCGGTCGTCGGCCTTGCATTCTCATGTAACATCCGGTCAATCCGACGGAGGATTTTTATGGGAGTCGCCTTGCGACTCGCGGCGTGGCTGCTCGGGCGCACCGTGGTCCTGATCTGTACGCTGGTCCTGGGGTTCACTGTGGCATGCGCTGGCGCCGCGGAGCAGCCCAGTATCGTCTACATCCTGGCCGACGATCTTGGCTGGAAGGATGTGGGATTTCACGGTGGCACGATCAAGACGCCCAACCTGGACCGCCTCGCGCAAAGTGGCGTGCGCCTGGAGAAGTTCTACACGCAGCCGTATTCCACATCGACGCGCGCGGCGTTACTCACCGGGCGTTACCCGATGCGCTATGGCCTGCAAACCCTTTCGATTCTTCCATGGAGCCAGTACGGACTGCCAACCGGCGAGCGCCTGTTGCCGCAAGCACTGAAAGAGGCAGGCTACCGTACGGCAATGCTTGGTAAGTGGCAACTGGGCCACTACAAGAAAGACTACTGGCCGACGCAACGCGGTTTTGACAGTTTTTACGGCAGCTTCAATGGCGACATCGACTGTATGCGCAAGACCAACCAGGCGCACGAGCCCGACTGGCATCGAAACGAGCGGCCCGTCAGCGAAGAAGGCTACTGCACCACGCTGATCGGCAAGGAAGCCGCGCGGATCATCGAGAAGCACGCCCCCCCCAAGCCGCTGTTCCTGTATCTGTCTTTCCATGCGCCGCAAGCGCCGCTGCAGGCGACAAAGCAATATCTGGATCTGGTCAAAGAAATCCGCGACGAGCAGCGCCGGACCTATGCGGCCATGGTGACGGCGCTGGACGACGCCATCGGCATGGTCATGGCCGCGCTCGAGAAAAAGGCCATGACGACCGACACGCTGATCGTCTTTCACAGCGACAACGGCGGTGCGGTGCCGAACAAGTATCCGACCGGCGACGGCGACGTGCAACGGGAGGTTGCCGATAATGGCCCCTATCGCGATGGC
>JANOGH010000628.1:0-2187 GCA_031414075.1 Betaproteobacteria bacterium
CCACGCGCCAGCATCTGGAGGCCCTGCGACGCTTCGGTATCTGCCCGATCCACCGGCGCAGCTTCGCGCCCGTGCGCTCCCTTTGCCTCGATCTCGGCGATTAAACCTTTCCACCCAACACAGAGGCACAGAGAACACAGAGGGCACAGAGAAAACCTGAGAGAAAAGCGTGGAATATTAAATACGGTAATAAGTGCGCCGAATCCGCGCTGATAGCGAATCGAGGTTACCAATAACTAGTTTTGGTTTCCTCCGTGTCCTCTGTGTTCTCTGTGCCTCTGTGTTGGGTTGAGAGGTTGAGGGTTTAATCGCCCAAGTCGAGGCAAAGAGAGCGCACGGGAGCGAAGCTGCGCCGGTGGATCGGGCAGATACCGAAGCGTCGCAGGGCCTCCAGATGCTGGCGCGTGGAGTAGCCCTTGTGGCGGGCGAAGCCGTAATCCGGATAGAGCGCGTGCATTTCCAGCATCAGCGCGTCGCGGGCAGTCTTGGCCAGGATCGACGCCGCCGAAATTTCCGCCACCAGCGCATCGCCATCCACGATCGCGCGCACTGGAAAGCTGACCTCGGGACAATGCAGTCCGTCGACCAGGACTTCATGCGGCTCGATGGTCAATTGTTCCACCGCGCGCCGCATGGCGAGCAGACTAGCCCTCAGGATATTGATGCGGTCTATCTCTTCCACCGAGGCACTCGCCACTGCCCAGGCCGCGGCGCGGCTGCGGATCTGAATGGCGAGTTTCTCGCGGCGCTGGTGCGACAGAACTTTCGAATCGGCCAAGCCTTCAATCGGATCGTCGTCGCGCAGGATCACGCAGGCGGCAAATTCCGGTCCTGCCAGCGGCCCCCTGCCCGCTTCGTCCACGCCGCAGACCAGCAGGCCGCGCGTCACGCGCGCACTCCTTGCTGTTGGTCCGGCGCCGCGGCAGCGACCGGCACCGCCGGTGTACGCGCGGTGCCGAGCAGAGGCAGAATGGCCTCCACCGCGCGCGCGGCGTTATCCTGTCTGAGCGAACGATGGATTTCGAGAAACCTCTGCTCCAACCTCTTGCGCACTTCCTTGTCCTGCAACTGATTGCACAAGGCCTGCGCGAGATTCTCGGCGATGGCGTCTTCCTGCAGGAGTTCGGGGACGACGAACTCTCCGGCCAGTATGTTCGGCAACCCGGCGTAGGGCAGATGCGCCTTGCGCCGCATGATCCAGGCAGAGATGCGCGGCATCTTATAGCTGATCACCATCGGCCGTTTCAGCAGTGCGGCCTCCAGCGTTGCGGTGCCTGAAGCCGCCAGCACCGCATCGGCGGCCGTCATTGCCATGTGCGCATGCCCGAACAGGATGGTCATCGGCAGCGCCTCGGCCTGCTGGTGATAAATCGCTTCTTCGAAAATCATGCGCGTTTCTCGACTGACCAGCGGCACCAGAAAATGTGCGTTTGGGATCTGCTCGATGATGAGCCTGGCCGTGGCAACGAACAGCGCGCCCATCTGGCGGACTTCGCTCTGCCGGCTCCCGGGCAGCAGAGCGACCACGGTCTGCTTCGGTGATATGCGCATTTGCTCGCGCGCCGCGTCGCGATCGGGATATTCCGGCAATTCGTCGGCCAGCGGGTGGCCTACAAAAGCGACGGGAACCCCGGCACGCTCGTAGATTGCCGGTTCGAACGGGAACAGCGCCAGGATCTTGGACGCCGCACGCTTGATCTTGTGGATGCGCTCGCCTCGCCATCCCCAGATCGAGGGACTGACATAGTGCACCGTGGTAATACCGCCGGCGCGCAGCGCGACTTCCAGGTCGAGATTGAAATCCGGGGCATCGATACCGATGAAGAGATCGGGCGGATCGGCCAGCAGTCGGCGCTTGAGTTCGCGGCGCACGCGCAGCAACTTCGGCAGGCTCCTGATCACCTCGACGTAACCGCGCACCGCAAACCATTCCATCGGGTACCAGGAATGCATGCCGGCGGATTGCATGCGCGGTCCGCCGATGCCATAAGCCTCGAGGCGGGGAATACGTCCCTTCAGCGCCTCGAGCAGATGCGCACCGAGCAGATCGCCGGACGCCTCTCCCGCCACCAACGCGATGCGGATTCTGCGGCCCGATGGATCGTTCATGAAATCTAGCGGATGATGCTGCGCTTGGAGGAGTCGAGGAATTCCACGAACATTTTCAGCTCCTTGCAGCTGGCAGCC
>JANOGH010000629.1:0-2348 GCA_031414075.1 Betaproteobacteria bacterium
AGACGCCGGACGCGCTGCTGCAGGAGAACGTCAGGTGGTCGGGCGAGCGCACGGCGGCCGATCCGGACTATTTCCGCCGTCTCTCCTCCCTGCAGGCGCCGGAGTTCCTGTGGATCGGCTGCTCCGACAGCCGCGTGCCGGCAAACCAAATCACCGGTTTGGCGCCGGGAGAAGTTTTCGTCCACCGCAATGTCGCCAACATCGTCGTCCACGCCGACCTGAACTGCCTTTCGGTGCTGCAGTACGCAGTCGATGTGCTGAAGGTGAAGCACGTCATCGTCTGTGGACACTACGGCTGCGGTGGCGTGACGGCGGCGCACGACAACCTCAAGCTGGGATTGATCGACAACTGGCTGCGCCATGTGCAGGACGTCGGGCAGAAGCATCGCGATGCGCTCGGTGCAATCCCGAGCCGGGAAGGGCGCATTACGCGTTTGTGCGAACTCAATGTAATCGAGCAGGCCGTCAACGTCGCCCAGACCACGGTGGTTCAAGATGCATGGGCGCGCGGGCAGGAGCTGACTGTTCATGGCTGGGCCTACGATCTGAATGACGGGGTGATACGGGATCTGAAGATGTCCATGGAAGGGCCGGGAGAACTGGAAGATTGCTACGCCGCCGCGCTGGCTCCTGCCGATGCGGTAACGGCGGCGCTCGGCGCCAAGGGGCTCAAGGTCTAGGGACTACACCCAACACAGAGGCACAGAGAGCACGGAGAACACAGAGAGCGACAGTAACGGGAGTGAAATTCCTGCCAGTTCAGCGAAATCGGGGAGTCGGGTCGGACCAGCGCAAAGGATTGATTTCCCGGCATAAGGCCGAAAGATAGGTGCAGCCCAGAGGCTTGGCGGCGCATTTTTGCAGGCAAAACGCTCGCTCTAAGGAAAACGATGCTGCCTTACTCGCATGCTCTTGACGGCAGAAATGCCCTGCTAAGACTCGAAAATACATATCCATAGCGCGAAAATTCTGGAATGAAAGAGGCTTAGCATGGTCCGACCCGTTCAAGTTCGAGAGTGAACTCTTCAAATTGAGCAATCCGAACTTCAAACTTTCTCCCATCGTGGCCGGCTGTTGGCGCATGGACGCCTGGAGTTGGACGGCCGCGCAACGGCTGGACTGGATCGAGGCCTGCATTGACCTGGGCATCACCAGTTTTGACCATGCAGATATCTACGGCGGCTATAGCGTCGAAGCCTTGTTCGGTGAGGCCCTGGCCCGCAAGCCGGCGTTGCGGCAGAAGATGCAGCTCGTCAGCAAGTGCGGTATTCAACTTGTCAGTCCGCAGCGCCCGCAGCATCGTCTGAAGGCCTACGACACGTCGGCAATGCACATCGAGGCGAGTGTCCATGAGTCTCTGCGCGCACTGAGAACTGATCATCTGGATTTGCTGCTGATCCACCGTCCGGACCCGTTGCTGGATGCCGATGTGGTGGCGGCGGCTTTTCAGCGCCTGCATCGCTCAGGCAAGGTGGGCGCGTTCGGCGTATCGAACTTTACGCCGGCGCAGTTTGCTCTCCTGCACAGCCGAACGATGCTGGTCACGAATCAGGTTGAGTGTTCGCCGCTGCACCTGACGCCCTTGCACGACGGGACGTTTGACCAGGCGCAGCAGTTGCACCTGGCTCCGATGATCTGGTCACCTTTGGCTGGGGGGCGCGTGTACACGGGAGAAGATGCCGCAGCGCGACGCGTGCGGGAGACTCTGTCCTTGGTGGCGGCCCGCCTGAGCGTGTCGATGGCGACGGTGCTTTACGCCTGGCTCAGACGTCTGCCATGCGGGCCGCATCCTATTGTGGGATCGCGTCGAATCGAGGTCCTGCGCGAGGCCATCGCGGCACTGGACATGCACCTCGATGCGTCGACATGGCATGAGATTTGGTCTGCAGGAGCGGGGCGCGAGGTGCCTTGAGGTCGCGTCGGCAGGTACGGGCAATCGATCGTCAAATGTGGAGTTGCCGACGGCCTACGCGACGTTTCGCACTGCTCCCAGGCGCGTAAAGCTTTCGACATCGGTCTTCGATTGAGCCCAAGCCTTACATCGAGCGGACAGCCGCGGCAAGCCGGTGGCACGGCAAGATCCGGCCCGATCCTGACATGCCGGCCGCATTTCTTGCCGCACTGGGTCTTGACCGGCGCCAGGGCCCGCACCACAATGCCTGGCATGGAAGATCAATTCGCAAGCGCGCTTCGACGCCGCATTACGACCAGCGGGATGCATTCGCGCGGCCGACGGCAATCCTGAACCTCGAATTCCGAATGTTATCGAAAGGCCGCACATCCCTGCGGCCTTTTGTTTTTGAACTGAACACCTGAGGATCGGAGCATGAAATTCGACGACTTTCCCG
>JANOGH010000630.1:0-3194 GCA_031414075.1 Betaproteobacteria bacterium
CCCGGTTCGAATCCGCCACCCTGGACCATGAATCCGCTGATCACGCGATGGAAGATCGTGTTGTCGTAGAAGCCATCACGCACGTACTGCAGAAAGTTCTCCGCGGTTACCGGCGCTTCTGCGCCATCGAGTTCGATGACGATGTCGCCCATCGAGGTCTGCAACCGGACTTTGCTCACTTTGCCTCCACGAGTTTCACGTCTTCGATCACCACCTGTTGCTGCGGCACGTCCTGCGGGAAAGGGCCGCCCGCTCCGGTGGGCAACTGCGCGATCTTCTCGACCACACCCATGCCCTTGACCACTTTGCCGAACACGGTATAACCGTAGCCGCGCACGGTCGGCGCGGTGTAGTTCAGGAACGCATTGTCGGCCGCGTTGATGAAAAATTGCGCCGTTGCGGAATTCGGATCCTGCGTGCGCGCCATCGCGACGGTGCCGATTCCGTTCTTCAGGCCGTTGTTCGATTCGATGCCGACCGGATCGCGCGTGGGCTTTTGCTCCATGGCCTTGCTGAAACCGCCGCCCTGAATCATGAAACCCGCAATGACGCGGTGGAAGATGGAGTCCTTGTAGAAGCCGCTCTTCACATACTGAAGGAAGTTCTCGACCGTCTTCGGCGCCTGCTCCGGGTAGAGCTCGACCGTAATGGCGCCGAGGTTGGTCTTGATCTCCACTTGCGGATTGGCGGCGAACGCGCCGGTGCTCAATAGCAGGGCGCAAACGACACCCAGGATTTTCTTCATTGCATTTCCTTCGTTGTGGGTTTGAACTTTCTCGGCCTTCGAACCTCGACCCTGCTTTTATGCCGCGCCCTCGAAGACGATGCGCCATTTGTTGTTTTCCCTGATCCAGTACTGGCGCTTCATCATGCGATTGGAGAGATTGCTGCTGGCATAGTCCTGTTCGAATGTCGCCACGGCCATTTCCTCCTTGCCGGGGTAGAGCAGAAGCGACATTTCGGAGACCCTGACCTTGATCCAGGTCTTTGCGGCGTTGATCTGGTGCTTCTGCGCCGACCACTGCGTCAGGTTCAGGCCGTTCGACGTGAATTTCCGTGCATAGTGCCGCAGGTAGGCATCGGTGTTGCGGCTTTCCCAGTCGTGGCGCCAGTTCTCGATCGAGGCGGCCAGGTCGGCACGCAGGGATTGGATTTCTTCGGGCTTTGCCCAAACGATCGAGTCGGCAATCACGATCGGCGTCGAGCCGATCTGCAGTTTTGCGGCCAGCGCCTCCAGGTCCTGGTTGGTCAGCACGATGCAGCCGTCGCTGGCGCGCGGTGGCCTGCTGTAGGTATCGCGAGGCGTGCCGTGCAGCCAGATGCCATGGCCATCGCGGCCGCGCATCTGATCCCATTCATTCGGATAGCTGATCGGATAGGCGCCGCTGCCGTAAAAATCGGTGAGCTTGTCTTTCGGCAGCTGGCTGACGACGTGATACACGCCGACCGGCGTTTTCTTGTCGCCCTCGCGCAGCTTCTCCAGCCCGTTCTTGCCGATGGTGACGTAGTAGTCGGCGACATAGCGGGGAGTCCTGCCCGTGTTCTCGAATACGAACAGCGTCGACTTGGTAGAGTCGAGCACCAGGGCGAGTTTTTCCTTTTCCGGCAGTTGTAACAAATAGCGCGGCGCCAGCTCGGGCGGGGGTTCGATCTGCGAACGGACCAGGCGCACCCTGGCTTCGTCGCGCAGTCCCGCAACTTGTTCGGCGGATCCTCCGGAAGCGTTGCCGATCGAATTGATCGGCCGCGCGCGCGCCAGCAGCAGGTCGCCTTTGACCAGCTGGGCCAGCCGGAAATTTGGATTGGCGACGAGCAGGCTGTCGATGTGATCGCGTGCGGAGGAAAACTTGCTGTCGCGAATATCGAGCAGCGCGCGAACCAGCATGGCCTCGGGCGCGGAAATCAGACGCGAAACCGGCGCCGGCGGCATGTTCATCGCCCAGGCGTAGGACGCGCCGGCAGCGACGATGGCCACCAGTGCCTGTATCAGCGTCTGGCGGGAGCCTGCCTGATAGCAGCGCGTGGGGCAGCTCACTAGTTCATGCTCTCCTGGACGATTTGCCAGCGGTCGTTGTTTTTCACCAACGTCAGTGTCTTGGCCCCGGACGTGTTCAGCGTGTCGGATTTGTACCCTTGGCGGAACTTCACTACGGCACGGGCGTTGGCATCGAACGAAACTTTGGGCGACCCGACCGTCACTTCGATCATCTTGGGTTTGACGATGCGATCACGCCGGGTCGCCTCCCAATTGGCGCGCGCGTCGCCGCCCGGCACCTGGAAGTCCGGCGCGTAATAGGCCAGATAGGCATCGGCATTCTTGCCCGACCATGCCGTGGCCCAGCCGTTGACGGCCGCTAGCACGGCATCCGTATCCACTTTCGCGGATTGCGCTGCGGGCTTGCCGGCACCCGTTGCCGGTTTCCCGATGGCCAAAGCTGGTGCTGCGGCGGCAATAGCGGGTTGCGCCGACTCCGGCGATCCCCTGCCCGGTACCACGCTGCCGGAGAACAGATCCTTGATCATGGCCAGCTTGGTCTGCGCGGCGGCATTGCCGCGATCCAGTTGCAGCGCCTTGTCGTAGGCCTCGCTCGCCATCTTGGCGTAGACGTCGCCCAGGTTCTCGTGCGCGATCGCGTAACTCGGATGCGTGCGGATCGCCATTTCCAGCGATTTGCGCGCCTTGTCGTATTGACCCTGCGAAGCGTACAGCACGGCCAGATTGTTGTAGGGTTCGGGCAGTTCCGGATAATCCTCGGTCAGCGTGGTAAATACCTTGATTGCGTCCGCCGGCTTGTTCTGCTCAGTCAGGATCAGGCCCTTGAGGAAGCGCGCCCGGGCATCGCGCGGATTGGCGCTGATGACCGTTTCGATCTTCTCCAGCGCTGCGGCGTAGTTGCCCTGTTTGAACAGTTTGCTGGCATCTTCGTAGCTATTCGCGGCAAAGCCGGCTTGCATCTGCGATACCAGCAGCAGAGCAGCGCCCAGCGCCAGGAGTGGAATTCGGCTCATGTGTTAAACTTTACCTCAATAAGAAACGGTAGGTTATTGTAATTAATAGCAGATTCTACCAGCAGGACGCTTCTTTCCACAATCTGAAAATAACCTATCCTGGGCGCCTGCGCTCACCCCCCAAGCATGCCTTCAAGCCGCTCCGATGTTGAAGATATATAACTCGCTGACCCGTGCCAAAGAAA
>JANOGH010000631.1:0-1927 GCA_031414075.1 Betaproteobacteria bacterium
GCCTTCATGGGGATCGTTTACGCCGTCGTATCCGAGCATGTCACGCCTGCCATTCGCGGACGTGCCATGAGTTGGGTGATCACCGGACAATCACTTTCGCTCGTGCTGGGGGTGCCGCTCGTCACGTTATTGGGGGCGCTCGGCGGATGGCGAGGCGCGATCGCGACCCACGGCATATTCGTGCTGTTGTCCGCTGTCGCGGTGCGACTGGCAACGCCACCCGATCCAGCGCCGCATCCGCATGCTGCCCACGCGAAGATTCCGTACGCCGCGCTCTTCAAACCAAAACTGATCGCGCTGCTCGCAGCCGGAACGACCGAGCGCATGTGCTTTGCCGTGATCGCTATCTTCCTGCCGGCCTACCTGCAGCACGCCTACGACATCGCGCTGGGTGGCCTCGCACTCGTGCTCGCGCTGGTCGCGGCCGGCAATCTGATCGGCAACATCATCGGCGGCCGCATCGCTGATCGCACGCGCTCACGGGCACGCGTATTCGCGATCGGATCCGCGCTGACGGCCGTGGTGGCGCTGCCGCTGCTTGCCTGGCATCCGGAACTCGCGGTTTCGGTCGCGCTCGGCTTCGTATTCTCTCTGGTCAACGCCGCCGGGCGCCCCTCACTGATGGCCACCCTCGCAGAGATGCCGAAGGAACTGCGCAGCACGCTCTTCGGATTGAATATCACGATGGCCAGCATGGGCTGGTTACTGGCGGGTTCGGTAGGCGGCTGGCTGATCGCGATCAGCGGCTTCGCCGGCCTGGGCGTGTTCTCCGCGTTGGTCGCGGCGCTTGGCTGCGCGCTGGCGCTGTTCAGCGCCAAGCGGTGACGAGTGACAAATGATGCGTGACGGGTTACGAGTGACGAGTAACATAAAAGGCGACTGCCAACAGCAAATTTGGCTCCAGGTTTTTCTGGTCACCTGTCACCCGTCACTGCAATAGCGCCGCTTCTCGGCGCTATTGCGCCGCCCACCCGCCGTCGATCGAGTAGGCGGCGCCGGTGATCGACGCGGCGGCATCGCCGGCGAGAAACACCGCGAGTGCGGCGACTTCGTCGACCTTCACGAATTCCTTCGACGGCTGGCGCTCGAGGATGACTTTGCTGATGGTTTCCTCACGCGAGAGGTCACGCGCCCTGGACTGATCTTCTATCTGCGTTTCGACCAGCGCCGTCAGAACATACCCCGGGCAAATCGCATTGCAGGTAATGCCCTTACCGGCCGTCTCCAGCGCAACGGTCTTGGTCAGGCCGACCAGGCCGTGCTTGGCGGCGACATACGCCGACTTGAATGGCGACGCCACCAAGCCGTGCGCCGAAGCGACATTGATGATGCGGCCCCAGTTGCGGGATTTCATTCCGGGCAGCGCGGTGCGAATGGCGTGAAATGCGGAGGACAGATTGACTGCCAGGATCTGGTCCCATTTTTCCACCGGAAATTCCTCCACCGCCGCGACATGCTGGATGCCGGCATTGTTGACCAGCACATCCACCGAGCCGAATCGCCTCGCCACCTGATCCACCATCGCCGCGACCTCCAGCGGATTGGCCATGTCCGCGGACGAATACAGCACGATGACCTTGTGCTCGGCGGCAAGCCCGGCACGAAGCTTCTCGATCTGCACTGCATCGCCAAAGCCATTGAGCATGACATTGCAGCCCTGCGCCGCGAATGCGCGTGCAATGCCGAGACCGATGCCGCTGGTGGACCCGGTGATGATGGCGGATTTACCTTTCAACATGTTCAACAAGTTTCCTTCAAAGACAAAATTCAGTGTAACAGACGCTTCAGTCTGGTCTGCGCAGACGGACGATGAAACCCGAAATCGCTTCGATAGTGGCGTCCTTCTGCACCCGATGTGGAGAATGGGTGCAGTCCGGCAGCATGACGGTCTCGACCGGTCCCGACACCTTCCGCGCGATGGCGTCGA
>JANOGH010000632.1:0-3527 GCA_031414075.1 Betaproteobacteria bacterium
AGGCGCTGCCTGAACGCGGTGCGGCCCGAGAGCTTGCCGAGCACGATCTTGTTGGCGCTCCAGCCCACGTCTTCGGCGGTCATGATTTCGTAGGTCTCGCGCGCCTTGAGCACGCCGTCCTGGTGGATGCCCGAGGCGTGCGCGAAAGCGTTGGCCCCGACCACCGCCTTGTTGGGCTGCACCACGAAGCCGGTGATCTGCGACACCAGGCGGGAGGTGGGCACGATATGCCGGGTATCGACGTTGGTTTTCAGCCCGAAAAAATCCTGGCGGGTCTTCAGCGCCATCACCACCTCCTCGAGCGAGGTGTTGCCAGCGCGCTCGCCCAGGCCATTGATCGTGCACTCGATCTGGCGCGCGCCGCCGATGCGCACCGCGGCGAGCGAATTGGCCACCGCCATGCCAAGGTCATTGTGGCAGTGCACGCTCCAAACCGCCCGGTCCGAATTGGGTACTCTTTCCCTGATACTTCTGATCATTTCGCCAAACTGCTCCGGAACCGCGTAACCAACCGTGTCCGGGATGTTGATGGTGGTGGCGCCTTCCTCGATCACTGCTTCCAGCACGCGACAGAGGAAGTCCGGATCCGAGCGGCTGCCGTCCTCGGGCGAAAACTCGACGTCCGGGCAGGCCTTGCGCGCGTAGCGCACCGACATCTTCGCCTGCTCGAACACCTGGTCCGGCGTCATGCGCAGCTTCTTTTCCATGTGCAGCGCGCTGGTGGCGAGGAAGACGTGGATGCGCCAGGCTTTTGCGCCGGTCAATGCGTCGATTCCGCGCTGGATGTCCTTGTCGTTGGCGCGGCACAGGCCGCAGACGATCGAGTCCTTGATCAGCTTGCCCACAGCCCTGACCGCCTCGAAATCGCCGTTCGAGGACGCGGGAAAGCCCGCTTCGATCACGTCCACCTTCATGCGCTCGAGCTGCCGCGCGATGCGCAGCTTCTCTTCCTGGGTCATCGAGGCGCCCGGGCTCTGCTCGCCGTCGCGCATGGTGGTGTCGAAAATGATCAATTTTTCCGTAGTCATGTGCCGCTCCTGGTAGGGATGCGAAAAGTCCTCCCCGCCGGGTAGGCGGGTCAGGGGTACTGCCGAATTGGGTATTTAGTGTGTGCGCGCGGGGCGCAGCAGCAGGCCAGCCAGCAGAAGCAGGCTGGTAACGGTCGCCGCAGTAATAACTGCGTGGAGCGCGATCGCGGAGGTCATTGGCGGACTATAACGTCAAAATAGAAAAGGTGCAACGAGGCGGATTTCGCTGTGGCATCTCAACTTGCGTGTCCGCTACCGGCCAAAAGCAGACTTTCGCAAACTCCTACCTGCATCAGCCTAGCGCCTGGCGGAAGTCCGCGATCAAGTCCTCATAGTCCTCGATGCCGACGGAAACGCGAATCAGCGACTCGGCGATCCCCATGCTGGATCGCCGCTCCGCGCCCATCTCGAAATAGATCGTATGCGCGACCGGTATGGCCAGCGTACGGTTGTCGGCGAGGTTGCTGGAAGACACGACGATCTGGAGCTTGTTGAGAATGTCGAAGCAGTCGATGTCATCCACCAGCTCGAATGACAACAGGCCACCCATGCCACGAAAAAGCGCCTTAGCGCGCTCGTACTGCGGGTGACTTTTCAGTCCCGGATAGTAAACGCGCTCGACTCTCGGGTGTGCTTCCAGGTACTGCGCCAGCCTGAGCGCGTTGGCGCAGATTCTGTCCATGCGCAGCGCGAGAGTCTCCGCGCCCACCGCCAGGTGGTGCGCCGCTTCCGGAGCGAGGGTGGCGCCGATATCGCGTAGCCCCTTCTTGCGGATCTGCCAGATGCCCCACCGGGATGCGTCACCTTTCCTGTAGTTGTCGTAGATATTCACGTATTTCGACCAGTCGTACAGCCCGGTATCCGTGACGGCGCCGCCCAGCGCGTTGCCGTGGCCGCCGATGCATTTCGTCAGCGCGTTGATGATTAGACTTGCGTGGACTTCCGTGGGCAAGAACAAGTAGGGTGACGTCATTGTGTTGTCGACGACGTAGACGATGCCCCGTTCCCTGCACAAGTCGCCGATTCGTGCGAGATCGGCCACCTGTGTGCGCGGATTCGCGATGGTTTCCACGAATACCATGCGGGTCGCGGGAGTCAAGGCGCGCGCCACGTTGGCCACATCGGTGGCATCGACGAAACTCACAGGGAAACCGATGTGCTCGAACGTCCCGAACAAACTGTTGGTGTTGCCGAATAGGTAGCTGCTGGACACGACGTGATCTCCAGCGCGCAGCAACGCAATCATGACCGATGAGATCGCTCCCATACCTGTGCTGAATGACACGGTCGCGATTCCTCCTTCCATCGTCGTTATCTTGTCTTCCAGGGCTGCCGTCGTCGGTGTGCCCTGGCGCCCGTAGGAATAGCCGGGTATCTCGCCCTGGAACACCCGCGCAAGGTCACGCGCATCGGCATAGCCGAATGCGACGGAATTGTGGATGGGTTTGTGCAACGACCCGTGCTCGATGGGTTTAGAGCGATCGGAATGAAGTATGGCTGTAGTAAAACCGCGTCCGCTCATGATTACCTCCTGCATTCACGCAATAAAAAAAGCCCGTTCAGCTTGTGCTCGAACGGGCTTTACTTAAAGCGCTTACCCGCTTTAGCCGTATTTATTGGACTCTCGCCCGCGCCCGCAAGCTGAATATCAAATCGGCGCATACTCACTCTGACAAGAATCTCTAAGGATGTCAAACAGTATCGTTGATGGGTCTGCTCAACGCGCAGGCCGGAAGTAATTTTGAACGATGTGTTCACCGATCCTGCGCCCCATCGCGGCGCCGTCCGCACCAACTACGGGTTAGGTCGCTTTCAGAATAGTGGTGAGCATTCCGCCGCAATCAGCTCGACATGGCGGTGGTCCGTACCGCAGCAGCCGCCCATCACGTTCAGGTGCGACAGTTGCCGCTTCAGCTGCGCATGCTGGATGCCCAGTTCGACCGGGTCTCCAATATCAAGCTCGAGGGACTCGTTAAGTTCGGCATGGCTCTTCCGAGAGGCGTTGGCCCGCAGCCCGCGAATTCTTTGCGTCCAGGGTTCCGCTGCGGCGAGTACGTGCTCGAAATGCGTGGGATGGGCGCAATTGATCATGTAGTAGGACGGATACTGCGAGGTGGCGGCATCGACTTGGTCGATTGCGGCGCGAAGGGTCTGCCCCGTGGGAAGCTGGCCATCGGTTTCTACGGTAAACGATATCGCCACGGGCATCTTAGCGCGCTCGGCTGCCTTCGTGATGCCGATCGCCTCCTCGACATAGTTCATCGTGATCGCAGTGACCATGTCGGCCGCGCTGTCCTCGAAGACACGGACCTGATTGCCGTGATATGCCTCCGCTTCGTTCGCGGACATGGTCTTGCCCGGGTTATAGCCGTCTCCGCGCGGACCTACGCATCCGCTTATGACGACCTTTCCGGCATTGCCCTTGAACTCGCCTCGAATCTCCTCGAGCAGCCCGGTCGCCCGTCGATTCGCATCGGCCATCTCTTTCTCGCCGTAGCC
>JANOGH010000633.1:0-10168 GCA_031414075.1 Betaproteobacteria bacterium
GGTTACTGACGCGGCGAAAGTCGGTTTCCTTGGCGACGGCAGCTGCAAATCGTTGCATCGCCAGTGATCTTTTGCGCTGGCGGTAGCACCGCATGTAGGTCGCATAGCAACGTCGGCATCGGTTCCCACGCCTGCAACCGAATGCCGGGCACTTTCGAATCGTGATCGCGCAGCACCGTGTGACGCGCCTGTGCCACGGCGGCCATCATGCGATCGGAGCCGATCGCAATGAGGCGATCCGCGGTATTGAATGCGATGGGTTGCTCGCCCAGTTTGCCGGTGGCGTAGGCCGCCATTGCCTGCACGATATTGCCGACGAAGCTGCGATCGCCGGGGCGGGCCGGTGCAAATCCGGGCGCCTCGTCGCAGCACCAGATGACGACGTCCGCGGCGGTCTCGATTTCCACGACCTTGTAGCGGTCGATGATTTTCTTGTAGCCGGCGAAATAGAGTACGCGCGAACCGGCGGCGCGCAACGCCTGCCCGATCGAAAACAGCACCGCATTACCCAAGCCGCCACCGACCAGCGTCACGGTCTCGTTGGCGTGGATCTCGGTCGGGGAACCGGTGGGGCCCATGAGGATCACCGGTTCGCCTGGTTTGAGCAGTGCGCACAGATCCGAAGACCCGCCCATTTCCAGCACGATCGTGGAGACCAGGCCCTTGGCCCGGTCCACCCAGGCGCCGGTCAGCGCCAGGCCTTCCATCGCCAGCCGTGTGCCGTCCGCGGTCTTGGCCAGCGATTCGAAATTCTGCAGCCGATAGAACTGTCCAGGCCGGAATTTCCTGGCAGCCTGCGGCGCCCGTACCACGACTTCGACGATGGTCGGAGTAAGGCGGATGACTTCATGCACGGTGGCGCGCAACTCGCCATTCAGGCGTGCAAAGAATTCGGCATCGCCCGCCGTGGATGCCGGTCGCACGTTCGCCAGCACGCGGCTGATCACCGGATAACCTTGCTTGGCGCTGCCCATTGCCTTGACCACGTTGCCGAAGAATGAGGGATGCAGGTCGCCGAAAAAGCTCACGAAGCGGCCATCGTCGCGCCGCGATAGCAGGATCTGCGGCGCGCTGGGCTTGGCGCTTTGCTCGGGCTTCACCGGGTTGCCGGATTCGTCGCAAGCCTGAAAATAGCGGCCGTCCAGCGCGAAGTTGCGCGCATCCTCGCGCGCGAGGACTGTGTTGGGCTGGGTACCGGCGGCGACCAGCACCGTGCGCGCGGGCAGGGTGATGTCGAATTGTTCAGCGCCGCCATCCGCGCGCGTCCGGCTTGCGGTCATCGTCAGTGCGCTCGCGTAACCGAACTCGTCGACGACGACCGCAGCCGGCGTGAGGTTCTCGGCGAAACGGATGCCTTCCTCCAGCGCCTTTTCTATTTCTTCGTGGTTCAGCGTGTACGACGGGCTGTCAATCAGGCGTTTGCGGTAAGCCACGGTGACGCCGCCCCAGGATTTCAGCAACTCGAGGATAAGCGGTTCTCGGCCGGCGTCGGCTGCGCTAGTGCGCTCAGTGCGTATCGCCCGCGCATGCGCCAGAAATTCATCCGCGATCTGGCGCTCGGGTGTTGTCCAGGCGGCGCGTACTTTCTCTTCGTCGCCCTCCGCGCACAGTGTTTCGTAGCGGTGCAGGAATTTTTCGACCTGCAACGGGTAATAGGCCAACGACTCGGTGGCGGTATCGACGGCGGTCAGGCCGCCGCCGATCACGACCACCGGCAGCCGCAGTTGCATGTTGGCGATCGAATCGCGCTTCGCCGCGCCGGTCAGTTGCAGCGCCATCAAGAAATCGGACGCGGTGCGCACGCCGGGCGCCAGGCCGTTGGGAATGTCCAGCACGGTCGGACGGCCGGCGCCGGCGGCCAGCACGACGTGATCGAAGCCAAGGGCAAAAGCGTCGTCGACCTCCAGCGTGCCGCCGAAGCGCACCCCGCCGAACAAGGCGAACTCCGCGCGGCGCTGCAGCAGCAGTCGGATCAGTTTGAGGAAATTCTTGTCCCAGCGCACGGTAATGCCGTACTCGGCGACGCCGCCGAAGCCGGCCATGACGCGATCGTCCAGGGATTCGTAGAGAGATTCGACGTCATGGATGGGCTCGAAAGCCACGCGTGTCCCGGTGGCATCGACTCCGGAGAACTGTGCCGGTAGCGGCTCGATTTTCAGTCCGTCCACCCCCACCACGGTATGGCCGTCGTTCATCAGGTGATGGGCCACGGTAAAGCCGGCGGGGCCCAGTCCGGCGATCAGCACGCGACGGCCGCTCGCTGCGCGCGGGAACGGGCGCCTCAGGTCGAGCGGATTCCAGCGCGTGAGCAACGAGTAGATCTCGAAGCCCCAGGGCAGCTCCAGCACATCCTTGAGCGTGCGCGTCTCGGCCTGCGGGATGTTGACCGGCTCCTGCTTCTGGAAGATGCAGGATTTCATGCAGTCATTGCAGATGCGATGGCCTGTCGCCGCGACCATCGGATTGTCGAGCGCGATCATCGCCAGTGCGCCGACGGTCACGCCTTCGGTCTTGAGTTTCTGAAATTCGGAGATGCGTTCCTCCAGGGGGCAACCGGCAAGCGGCACCCCGAACACCGTTTTCTTGAATGCCGGCCTGGCTTGCGGGGACGAGGGCTTCTCCTTCAGTCCGTGCGAGCACGAATCCTTTTCCTGCTCATGGCACCAGATGCAGTAGTTGGTCTCGTTCAGGGCACCCGCCAGGTCGGTGCCGGAATCCGTCAGCGCGAAGCCGTTGCGCCGGCGCAGATGGGAGAGCGTGTGGACGCTAACGCCATTCTCGAGGTGTGTTTGCACCGGCACCAGGTGCTGAAAGTCGAGCTTCTTCGGCAACTTGAACAGCACACCCGCATGATGCATGTGCTGTCCCTCATGCGTATGCACCGCCCAGGCTGCATAGCGCAACGCCGCATCGAGCTTGTCCGCGTTGGCGGCCTCATCCTGCAGCCACGCGGTAACGTGGCGCGCATACACCAGTTCGCTGAAGTCGGCGTCGAACCACGCAGCGAGTTGCGCTTCGAGTCGGGTGGCGTCGAACCCGGCAGCAGCCTCAGCCTTGTAAGTGTTGACGGCCTTGCGCTGCACGAACAGCCGCTTGCAGGAATACAGCGGCGCAAGCTCGAAATGACGTGCCGACAAGGCGCCGGCTTCGGCTTCGATGCCGAACAGGCGCACGATGAAATCATCGAGATGGCCGGCTACCGCGATCAGGAATGCCGATTCCTCTTTTGGCGGCAGCGATGACTGACTTCCGCGCAGGGATTCGCGGCGTATCGATTCCAAACGTTCCCGTAGCACCGGCTGCGCCTCACCCAGGAAATGTACAAAGGCCGCGTCTACCCGCAACAGGCCCTGCCGGCGATAGAGATCTTCGAATCGCAGATCGAATTGGAGCCTCAATTGCGGCGTGCCGGGCAGATCGACACGGATATTCATGCGGAAGGTTTCACGGGCAACGCTTGAATAAAGCGGCAGATTATAACGCCGCAAGCGCTTCGGCGACTTTTCCGATCAGCGCGGGCCCTTCGTATACCAGGCCGCTGTATAGCTGGACCAGGCTGGCGCCGGCGGCAATTTTTTCGCACGCGTCCGCTTCCGAGAGGATGCCGCCGACGGCGATGATCGGAAGGCGCCCCGCAAGGGTGGCGGCAAGCTGGCGGACGATCTGCGTGGAGCGCACTTTCAGCGGCGCTCCGCTCAGTCCGCCGGCCTGGTCTGCGTGCGGCAGGCCGCCGACGCCTTCGCGCGAGATCGTGGTGTTGGTCGCAATCACCGCGTCGATGCCGTGCTCGATGAACAGCGCGGCCATGCCGGCAATTTCGGCTTGCGTCAGATCGGGCGCGATCTTGACGGCGAGTGGAACGCGTTTGCCGTGGAGATCGGCGAGTTTGCGGCGTTCAACGGCAAGCGCGCCCAGCAGGCGGTCGAGTTCCGCGGCCTGCTGCAGCTCGCGCAGCCCGGCGGTATTGGGCGAGGAAATGTTGACTGCTATGTAGCTCGCCGCCGCATAGACCTTGCGCATGCAATACAGGTAATCCTCCGCGGCGCGTTCGAGCGGCGTGTCGAAATTCTTGCCGATGTTGATGCCGAGGACGCCGCGATAGTGCGCGCGCGAGACGTTCATCAGCAGGCGTTCGACGCCGGCGTTGTTGAACCCCATGCGATTGATGATCGCGCGTGCCGGCGCCAGGCGGAACAGGCGCGGCGCGGGATTGCCCGGCTGCGGCCGCGGCGTCACCGTGCCGATTTCGATGAAGCCGAAGCCGAGCGCGGCGAGTGCGTCGATGTGTTCACCGTTCTTGTCCAGCCCGGCGGCGAGTCCCACCGGATTGGGAAATTCCAGTCCCATGACGCTGCGCGGGGAGTAAGGTGCCCGGCCGGCAATCAGGCCGCTCAGTCCGACGTGGTGCGCGACGTCGAGCGCATGCATCGTACTGCGGTGCGCGCGTTCCGGGTCGAGCTGAAACAGGAAGGGCCGGACGAGGCTATATAGCATCAGGGTCGCGTGCGAACGCACGCCCTGGCGGCGAACGCGGTGCGCAACGTCAAACCGCCTCGGGAGGCGAAGCGTCCCGGGGCAAGCGCCGCCACTGGCCGTCGATCAAACCTTCCAGCCGCTGGAAGTTGACCTTGTAGGCCATCTTGCGGCTCTGCGCGATCCAGTAGCCGAGATAGAGATAGGGCAGCCCGAGTCGCCGGCACAGGTCGACCTGCCAGAGGACGTTGAAGGTGCCAAGGCTCGCGCCAGCCACCTCCGGCTCGTAAAACGTATACACCGACGACAGGCCGTCTTCGAGACGGTCGACGATGCTGACCATGCGCAGCCTGCCTTCTTCGCGGAACTCGACCAGGCTCGAGCGCACGTTGCTTTGCAGGAGAAAGTGACGGTATTGCTCGCGGCTGTCGTGATCCATGCCGCCGCCGCTGTGGCGGTGCGACTGGTAACGCAGGTACAACGCATAGTGCTCGGGATGGTATTTGAGCTCGAGCATGCGCGCTTCCAGGCGGTCGTGGCGCGCATGAGCGCGGCGCTGCGAACGGTTGGCGACGAAGTCCTCGGCGACGATGCGCACCGGCACGCAGGCGCGGCAATGATCGCAGTAGGGGCGATAGGTAAAGGCGCCGCTGCGGCGAAATCCGACTTTGACGAGCTCGCTGTAGACCTGGCTGTCGATGGCGTGGCTGGGCGTGGCGACTTGCGAGCGCGCCAGCTTATCGGGCAGGTAGCTGCACGGATAGGGCGCAGTCGCATAGAACTGCAATACCGAGAAAGGCAGGTCGTTGAGCTGTGTCATCGCCGGTTCATTTAGCGCAGTGGCGCCAGCTGCCACGGTGCCGGGACCGATGGATAGTGTATCAATTCCCGCAGGCGCCGCGTAAATTCAGCGCGCGGTATTTCACGCGCCCCGAAAGACGCCAGGTGGGCCGTGTTCATCTGGCAATCGACCATTTCGAAGCCCCAGCGTTCGAGCTGGCGCACCAGCGTGACCAGAGCGACCTTGGAGGCATCGGTGGCGCGCGTGAACATGGATTCGCCGAAGAACGCGCGGCCCAGCGCGACGCCGTACAGGCCGCCGACCAGCTCTGCGTCCAGCCAGGTTTCGACGCTGTGCGCGACGCCCGCTCGGTGCAATTCGCAGTAAGCCTCAACCATGGGCGCGGTGATCCACGTGCCGGCCTGATCTCGCCGCGACAGGCGGCAGCGCTCGATGACCTCGCGAAAAGCCGTATCGGCGCGCACCTCGAAGCGGCAATTGCGCAGGGTCCTGGCCAGCGATCGGGAGACTTTCAACTCGGCGGGGAACAGCACCATTCTCGGATCGGGACTCCACCAGAGTATCGGCTGGTCCTCGTTGAACCACGGAAAGATGCCCTTACCGTAGGCTTCGACCAGCCGCGCCACCGACAGGTCGCCGCCTGCCGCAAGCAATCCGTTGGGGTCAGCCGTCGCTTGCTCGACGGGCGGAAAACGACTGTCCGGACCGAGCCAGGGGATCAACGGTCGGTCGCCGGCAGGCACCGACGAAGGTCAGAAGAATTTATCGGGATTCTTGCTGATTAGCCCGCACGCCACGCGTGCCCCGGAGTTGCCGGATGGCTGGGTCTTGAGGTCGTCCGCGCCGGCATGCACGATCACAGCGCGGCCGCTGATGCTGTTGGGCTCGGTACCCAACGAAATGCTGCTGACCTGGATCGACATCTGCGCATACCCGGTCGCATCGGCCGTCAGATTGCCCAGATCGCCGCCATGACGTGCTGCCCCGGCGGGGCCGCCGTGCTGGGACGAGGACGGATTGAAATGGCCGCCGGCGCTGGAGGCGTCAGCCGCAGTGCAATTGCCCTTCTCGTGGATGTGAATGCCGTTGGATCCATTGGGCTTGAGGCCGTTTACCTTGGCTTCAACCAGCACCACGTCGCCCTTCTGGATAAAGTTGACGGTGCCGCTGACCGAATTGCCCTTGGTCGGGGCGAGTACCGCAGTGGCCGACACTTTCTTCTTGAAGATGTTGTTGCTGTCATTGCAAGCTGCCAGCAGGACACAGCCACAGATCAAAATCCAGACGGATTTCATTGCATTCTCCCGAGCATTGCATTGGCCTGGTGCGCCGAAGACAGTGCGTTTTTTAGCACTCGCTACCCGGGGTGTCAAATCACGCTGATGCGGCGGGGTTGCCGAATCGCACGGAACACGCGTGCCGCGCTGCCGTAGAATCTGTAGTCAACCCGCCTTATCGGACGACGCTGCGGGATATATTGGCGGGATAAACAGATCATTTCCACATCCGAGCCTATGCAAGCCCACGAACTCGAGCGGCCGTCGGAGTGGGTCGCCCGCTGGGCGCGCATGATCGTGCCGAATGGCGAGGTTCTGGATCTCGCCTGCGGCAGGGGCCGTCATACCCGCTTGCTGGCGTCGCGGGGGTTGCGGGTTTGCGCCATCGACCGCGATGCGCAGGCGCTCGGCGCTCTGACCGATATTGCGGGCGTCACGGTCCGGGCGACTGACCTGGAAAACGGTCCCTGGCCGTTGGCTGGCCGGCAGTTCGACGGCGTGATCGTCACCAACTATCTGCACCGGCCGCTGTTCCCCCACATTCTCGATGCCCTTTCGCCGACGGGTTTGCTCGTCTATGAGACCTTCGCCGCCGGTAACGAACGCTTCGGCAGGCCGTCGAATCCGGATTTTCTGCTGCGCCCGGGTGAACTGCTTGACGTCGTCCAGGGGCGCCTGCACGTAGTCGCCTACGAAGATCTCGACGTTACGACGCCAAAGCGGGCGAGAATTCAGCGTATCTGTGCGTCCGGCCTATCGCGCGAAGTGTGATGTGCCGGCGGCGGGAGGAATCGGTTAAAATCCGGCTTTCCTGTTGAGGAAAGCCGCCATGCTCAAGGGCAGCCTGGTCGCCATTGTCACCCCCATGTTCGAGGACGGCAGTCTGGATCTGCAACGACTGCGTGCTCTGATCGACTTCCATGTCCGTGACGGCACCAGCGGCATCGTCATCGTCGGCACCACCGGCGAATCGCCGACGGTGGATTTCGAGGAGCACTGCCTGCTGATCCGCACCGCGGTCGAGCATTCAGCCGGGCGCGTGCCCGTCATCGCCGGCACCGGCGCAAATTCCACCCGCGAGGCGATCGAGTTGTCCGCTTACGCCAGGCAGGCCGGGGCGGACATGAGCCTGTCGGTGGTACCGTATTACAACAAGCCGACCCAGGAAGGGCTGTACCGCCATTTCCGCGCAATTGCAGAGGCGGTGGACTTGCCGCAGATCCTGTATAACGTGCCGGGCCGCACGGTTGCCGACCTGCACAACGATACGACGTTACGCCTCGCGCAAGTCCCCAACATCGTCGGACTCAAGGATGCCACGGGCAACATGGAACGGGGTGCAGAGTTGTTGCGCCGCACGCCGAGGAATTTCGCAGTCTACAGCGGCGACGATGGAACCGGGCTGGCGCTGCTGATGCTGGGCGCCCATGGCGTCATTTCAGTGACCGCCAACGTCGCGCCGCGGCTGATGCGGGAACTGTGTGCCGCGGTTTTTGCCGGGGATTTCGCCATGGCAAGATCGCACAACAACAAGCTGCTCGGTCTGCATCGTCAGCTTTTCGTCGAAGCCAATCCGATCCCGGTAAAGTGGGTGCTGCAACAGATGGGTCTGATGGAGGGCGGTATTCGGCTGCCGCTTACGCCGCTTTCGTCTTCCTGCCACGATTTGCTGCGCGGCGCGATGGAGCAGGCTGACATCCGGCCCGCCATTGCGATACCGGCGATGGCAAAGTGAACTCGCTGCTGCCGCGGCGGTCGGACCTCTGAATTGAAGGATCCCCAACGCATGAAGTCATCGCCGATTCTCGCCGCCGCCATGACGGCGATGCTGGTTCTTGCCGGTTGCTCGGGCAGCCTTATCGAAGGCAAGAAAATCGATTACAAATCAGCGGGAAACGTCAAGCCGCTCGACGTTCCCGCTGACCTGTCGGCACCGCCCGCCAGCGATCGCTACAACATCCCGGAATCGACTACCGGGTCTGCAACGGCGTCCGGGTATGCCGAAGGCCAGGGCACCCGCGCCGCGGTCGGCCCGGCACCGGTGCTGCCGTCGCTGGAAAAAATTCGTGTCGAGCGCTCCGGCAGCCAGCGCTGGCTGGTGGTGGATGCCGAGCCGGAAGCCTTGTGGCCGGTGATCAAGGAATTCTGGCAGGACTCCGGGTTTCTGATCTCCACTGAATCCCAACAGACCGGGATCATGGAAACCGATTGGGCCGAGAACCGCGCCAAGATTCCGGACGGTGCGATACGCAACGTGCTCAGCAAGTTTCTGGACAGCGCCTATTCCTATCCCGAGCGCGACAAGTTTCGCACGCGACTTGAGCGCGGTCAGAAATCCGGTGCGACGGAGATCTACATCAGCCATCGGGGCATGGCGCAGATCAATATTTCCAAGGACCGCTACACGGAAACAACCCAGTGGCAGGTTCGGCCCGTCGATCCGGAACTCGAGGCGGAAATGCTCTCCCGCCTGGCGGTGCGCCTGGGGTCGCGCGATGAACAGATCGTGGCGCAGCTGAAAGCGCCGGAACAACCGAAGGCAACCATCTTAAAAAATGGCGAACTGCCCGAGGCACTGCTGCTGGTAGATACCTTCGACCGTGCCTGGCGCCGCGTTGGTCTTGCGCTGGATCGCGTCGGCTTCACCGTCGAGGATCGCGACCGGTCCAGCGGGTTGTATTACGTGCGCTACGTCGATGTCGATGCGGCAGACAAGGGGAAGTCGGAGGGTTTCTGGTCCAAGATGGCATTCTGGCGCAGCGATAGCGACTCGAAGAAGGACGGGCAGTACCGGATCAGCGTGGCCGGCTCGACGCAGGGTAGCGAGGTCAAGGTGCTCGATGCCCAAGGTGCGAACTCGAAGTCACCCACGGCGGGGCGAATTCTTGCGCTGCTGCAGCAGGAACTGAAGTAACACGCGATTTGATGCCGATCATGCCCGGTGCCTGAATGCGGTTTGCCTCTCTCGGCAGTGGCAGCCAGGGCAACTCGCTGGTGGTCGAGGCAGGCCGCACCCGGTTGCTGCTCGATTGTGGATTCGGCCTGGCCGCTGCCGTAAATCGCCTCGGTCGCCTCGGGCTTGTCCCCGCAGATATCTCCGGCATCGTCGTGACCCATGAGCACGATGACCACATCGGCGGCGTAGCCCGTCTCGCTCGCCGCCACGGCATTCCGGTATGGCTGACACCCGGAACGCTCGCCGGTTTTGAGGCTTTGTTCGCTGAAGTGGCCGAGGTGAGGATGGTTCATAACTACGAAGCCTTCACTGTCGGCGACCTGCAGGTACAGCCGTTTCCGGTGCCGCACGATGCGCGCGAGCCCGCCCAGTACGTATTCGGCGACGGTGCGCGCCGGCTTGGCGTGCTCACCGACGTCGGTTGTTCCACGCGGCATATCGAGACCGTGCTCAGCGGCTGCGATGCGCTGGTTCTCGAATGCAATCACGATGCCGAGCTGCTGCGCATGAGCAGCTATCCGCAAAGATTGCGCGAGCGCATCGCAGGCCGTCTTGGCCACCTCGACAACGGCGCGGCCGCCGGGCTTCTGAGGCGCCTCGACAACGGCAAACTCAAGCATCTGGTCGCCGCGCACCTCAGCCAGGAAAACAATCGGCCTG
>JANOGH010000634.1:0-1739 GCA_031414075.1 Betaproteobacteria bacterium
AGCTTCTGACCGAGGTCAGCGAAGCGAACCTGCGCCGCGTCTTTGCCGCGATGGTCAGCGACAAGGTCGAAGCCGTGCGGCTATCCCATCTGGCGGGCAGCGGCTTTGCGTATGCCTGCGTGCTGTCCTGTGTGTTCGTCACCGCGTTCTATACCTTCCGGCTGATGTTCATGACCTTCCATGGCGCGGAGCGTTTCGGCGCGCATGACGATAACGCTGGCCACAGCGCCGCACATCGGCACGGCCATGTGCCCCATGAGTCGCCCGCGGTCGTGACGGGGCCGCTGATCGTGCTGGCGATACCGTCGCTTTGCGCCGGTTGGTGGATCGGATCCGTGCTGTTCGGCGGCTACTTTGGTGATTCGATCGTGGTCACGGAGGCGCATGATGTGCTCGCCGAGCTGGGCAAGGAGTTTCACGGCGTCGTAGCCATGATGATCCACGCGCTGCGCGCGTGGCCGTTCTGGCTGTCGGTCGGTGGCATTGCGGCGGCGGCTTTCCTCTATCTGAAGCGCACCGATTTGCCGCAGAAACTGCGCGTCGCATTCGGTCCCGTCACCACGCTGCTGGACAACAAGTATTACTTCGACCGCTTCAACGACTGGTTTTTCGCCGGAGGCGCACGCCTGCTCGGACGGGGGCTGTGGAAGGGCGGCGACGTGGCGGTGATCGACGGTGTCCTCGTCAATGGCTCGGCGCGGCTGGTGGGCTGGTTCGCGACGATTGCGCGCAAATTGCAATCCGGCCTGATTTACCACTATGCGTTCACCATGATCATCGGCGTGTTCGTGCTGCTCACGCTCTGGTTCGCGAGAAGCTGAAAACATGCCTGGACTCGCCTTGCTCAGTACCGTCATCTGGTTGCCGATTCTGGCCGGCGTCGCCGTGCTTTTCACCGGTTCCGACCGCAATGCCAGTCTCGCGCGCTGGCTCGCTCTGGCCGGCGCGGTCGCCGGCTTCGCCGTTGCCCTGCCGCTCTACACCAAATTCGATCCCGCTGTTCAGGGGATGCAGTTTGTCGAACTGACACCGTGGATCGCGTCCTACAACATCAACTATCACCTCGGCATCGACGGCATCTCGCTGCTCCTGATTTTGATGAATACCTTCACTACGGTGCTGGTGGTGCTGGCGGGCTGGAAAGTCATCGACAGCCGCGTGGCACAATACATGGCGGCTTTGCTGGTGTTGTCGGGAATGATGAACGGCGTGTTCTGTGCGATGGACGCCGCGCTGTTCTACGTGTTCTTCGAGGCCACCCTGATCCCGATGTTTATTATCATCGGGGTCTGGGGCGGGCCCAACCGCGTCTACGCCGCACTCAAGTTCTTCCTGTATACCCTGCTGGGCTCGCTGCTGACGCTGGTCGCGTTCATTTATCTCTACACGACGTCCGAGGGCAGTTTCGCCCTGCTGGACTACTACCGGCTGCAGATTCCCTTGTCCGCGCAAATTTTGCTGTTCGTTGCGTTTTTTGCAGCCTTTGCGGTCAAGGTGCCGATGTTTCCCGTGCATACCTGGCTGCCGGACGCGCACGTCGAAGCGCCGACCGGCGGCTCCGTGGTGCTGGCGGCGGTCATGCTGAAACTCGGCGCGTACGGCTTCATCAGATTGTCCTTGCCGATTCTCCCGGATGCGAGCCACGTGCTGGCGCCGGTGGTCATCGGTCTGTCGTTGATCGCGGTGGTCTACATCGGACTGGTCGCGCTGGTGCAGACGGACATGAAGAAACTGATCGC
>JANOGH010000635.1:0-3376 GCA_031414075.1 Betaproteobacteria bacterium
CGTGCTCCCGGTGAGATCCTCTGCCGTTCCCGCGGTCATTCTCGGCAGATAACTGAGGCGCAAAAGCTGATCCTGACTATGCGCGGGCATCTGATCGAAAAGCTGGCCAGCAAAATAGTTAAACACCTCGCGCAGCGAATCAGACACGGCAGTACTTGGGAGATCGCCGCCGCGACGCAATCGCGCAAGCAGCAGAACGAGTCCGGCGGTCCAGCCCCCGCTTTTCTCATGCAGTTCGGCAATCTGAGAGTTGCTAAGCAGGATCCGCCCGGCACCGACAACGCGTGCCTCCTCAAGGGTGAGCTTCAGGTCCTCCCAATCGACAATGCCGACGTTTTCGTTGGCAATGAGCCGCGCGTAGCAGTCCGGCGGATCGCGACGGCTTAGGGCAATGAGGGTCATCTCCGCCGGCACATCTTCCACCGCTTGCGCAATCAGATGGTGAAACTTCTGCTCCGACCCAACTTCCTGATAGTTGTCCAGCACCACCGCCGCGCCTTCCGGCAGCCGGCCAAACAGCTCACGGAAGAATCGTCGGGAGAATCCTTCGACGTCCTGTAGATACTCTGGCGTCAGCAGGGGCAGCGAACGCTGCCCCTTGCGAGTGAAAGGCTTGGCAGCCTCGGCCAGGTAGTAGAAGAAGGTGGCCAGGTCGGCATCGCCGGGATCGACCTGGTACCAGATGCCTTTGATGCCACGCGCGTCGAGCCAGCTCGCGACCAGCGTGGTCTTGCCCGCGCCGGGTGGGCCCACTACGCATATCGCAGGCTTGTGTTCGTGCGCGTCATCGAGCAAGGCAAACAGCCGCTCGCGCGCTACCGCTTTGTGCAAGCGCGGACGCGTGAGTTTGGCAAGCTGCGGAACGCGCTTCGGCATCTTCTCCTCCCCAGAGAAGTCACAACGCCATTGTTGCGCGAGTTGCCGCAAAAGGAAACGCCCGGCACGGTGGCCGGGCGATTTGACTTGCTTCGATCAGGCCGGCCCCTAGGACCGCTGTTGTCCCCCTCGACTTACATTGTCGTTACCGTCGATCCATCAAACTGGGATAGGGCCGGTCATTCGCACTGGTTACGGCAAGCGGTATTCGAAGTGCTGCCGGGTGTAGTGGTGCCCCTTGGTCCCGACGTCCTTGCTCTTCCACGTTCCGCTGCCCTGGATTCCGGCGTATTTGCCGGTGCCCCCAACAATATTGTTGATGCCCTCGGTACCCTCAGTGGCATTAGCGCCATGGAAGTCCGTAAAAATAAGATCGCCATCGGCATCTCCAAAGGCACAGTAGCCCTTGTTCTTAACGCTGCCGTCGGCAACGGAGAACGTATAGAAACAGGTAGCCGGACCGGCATGAAGCGGCCCCGAGCCCTTGAGGTTGAAGATCATACCGATGACACTACCGCCCCCCAGCATGCGTTTGTCCGCCACCTCGAAGGCATCGCCCGTAGCCTTCCAGCCTGTTTGAGTGTCGAAGCTTCCCGATTTCGGCAGTTGCTGCGCACCGAGGGTCGTAGCAAAAAGCACAGCCAGCATCCACACCGTTGCTTTGCAGATTTTCCTGAACATGATTCCTCCGTGTACATTGGCTTCCCGCGCCAGATTTCGGTTGGCGCATTCCGCTCACACCGGGTTGCCCCCGGCGGGAGAAGGAGTTGACCCGAAGGAAGGACGTCGCAGGAGTGTCCATAGCTCTTGCATGCTCGAAAACGGCCGTTGCTCTCCAGTGCGCGCATCCTCGACCACGCCAGTTAGGCTGCGCGCCCCCTGGCGATAGACGCGAACGACATAGCTTCTCGGTTGCCGCACCGACCTCTGCTCCGCTTCAAGTGTTCCCTTATCCGGGATCAACACGCGAGCAGCCTAGAGGCCGTCCGGTCGAAAATTGCTTACTTATTCGAAACGCGGCTTGGTTTTAGCGCAGGGTCGAGAATAGCCGCTGCGACTCGGTGGAGGGCTGAACACCCAGGGTGACAGACAAGGTCTGACGCAGCCGCCGGTAGGCGCTAGCCGCTTCGCTGCGTCGATCCAGGTGTTCGTAGCAGCGCATCAGTCCCTGGTAAAAGGGTTCGACGAGAGGGTCCGCTTCGACCCCGCGAATATAGAGGTCGATCGCCGCTTCATGCCGGCCCGCCCTTTCAAGCGACGAGCCCAGGTTTCCAATTGCATGAATGAATTTCGAACGCAGGCGCTCCCGGGGCGCAATGACCCAGGGGGCAACGTCCTCTTGTGCGAGGAAGGCGCCGCGATAAAGACCGAGTGCGTTGTTGAATCCGTCAAGATCGCGTTCGGCACTTTCAATCTGGCGCTCGAACGTCCGCGCATCGATCCAGCACACTTGCTCGTCCAGCGTAAGCTCGCCGCCGGTTTGTCGGATCGCCTTGCCGTTGCCGAGCAACTTGCGCAGCCGGTGCAGGGTCGCGGTCAACGCGCGGCGCGCCGCATCGCCCTCCTCCTCCGGCCAGAGCGCATCGATGAGCCTCTGCTCCGGCACGTCCTTGCCACCATGGGCGATTATCGCCTTGAGGAGGGCAAGCACTTTCTTCGGGGACTTGCGCGAGTAGCCGGGACTTTCGCCGTCTATCAGCAGCTCGAAGCGGCCGAGGGTGCAGACCTTGACCGGCCAGGGCCAGAACTGCAAATCCTCTCTCGGCGGCGTGACTTCATATTTGCGAATGAGGGATTGCACGAACTCAACACTGATTCCCATGGCCAAGGCTTGGGTAAGTACTGCATCCCTTACGGTTGCCATGGTGCCGACGTATGAAAAGGCTGCCGCATTCGGCGTAATGCTGAATAGCTTTCGCAACACGTGTTCGGACTGGCTTGGCAGCCCTCGGCAATGGGAAACGTAGAATTCCGAGGCCAGAATCATCGGCCGATACGCTCTTACGAAGCCGTTTTCCGACTCGACCCAAGCGGCCTCAAGCCACTTTGCCGCATCTTCATAGGCACCGCTCATCCCTAACGCTGCCGCCCCCTGCGACAGCCAAGCAACGCGGAAAAAAGGTGACCCCAGCCGAAGGGCTGCGGCAACACCACGGCGAGCATGCAACTCGGCCGCGTCAGAATTTCCTCGAACCATTTCGAGAAACAGACGTTGTTTGTGATAATGCGCCGTAGCCATCGAATTTTCTTCGGACACGAATTTCTCTATTCCTTCCAGAGCGCGTAGGGCACCCTGCATATCCGACCACGTGCAGCAGTGCTGCGCGCGATAACAACGGGATAAGAATTCCGGCTGCCGCAGGCCGTTTTCCGAAGCTATTCGATCGCAACGATTCAATGCTTCCTCGGTCTCGGTTCGCTCTCCTCTGCGATGATACAAATAGCCCACAAGCATCCACCAGTAAGCGCGATTCAAAGCCGTCAGCGATGGGTCACCCAA
>JANOGH010000636.1:0-4351 GCA_031414075.1 Betaproteobacteria bacterium
CGAGACTTTCCTCGAGCGTCAGCACCGGCGTCACGCAACAGTCTTCAGCGCGGAACTTTTCCGCCCAGTGGGCCTGCGACCGCGCGGCGAAGATTCGGCCCAGTTCCTCCTTGCCCCATTGCGCATCGCTGGCACCGGGGGCAGTGCGGATTTCCCAGTGACAAGCCTTGAGGTCCGGCCGCTGCAAAACGTCGCACACGCGCTCCCAGAATTTACGTTCGAGCGCGCCCACTGCCATATGGCGATCGTCGGCTGTTCGATAAACCGAATAACAGGGCTCTCGCCCCGACAGGAAATCCGCTCCGCGCGGAACCGTTTTTCCGGTCAACGCAACGGCGGCCAGCGCCTGCAGATTGTGCGCGAGCACCCCTTCTGTCATGGCGACATCGACGTAGCGGCCCTTGCCGCTGCGCTGCGCATCGAGCAGCGCGGCGAGAATGCCCATCGCCGGAACCAGCGCGCCGCCGAGAATGTCGGCAACCTGGATGTTCGGGATCACCGGATCGCCCTGCTCGGCTCCGACCTGGTCGGTGAATCCTGCGTAACTGCAATAGTTGACGTCGTGCCCGGCGCGTTCGCGGTACGGTCCGGTCTGGCCGTAACCGGAAATTGCGCAATAGACAATGCGCGGATTGATCTCGCGGCAGGCGGCATAGCCCACGCCCAGACGGTCGACGACACCGGGACGGAAGCCTTCCACCACGGCGTCGGCGTCGCGCACCAGTCTCAGGAAAATGTCGACCCCCTCGCGTTGTTTGAGATCGAGCCGCAGCGCCCGCTTGTTGCGGTTGATGGCGGCGAACAGCGGTGCGATTTTCCCCGGCTCGGCGCCGAGCGTGCGCGCGTAGTCACCCGCACCGGTATCTTCGATCTTGACCACGTCGGCGCCCAGGTCCGCGAGATGCAGCGTGCAAACCGGCCCGGGCAGAAGCCGGGTCAGATCGAGAACGCGAATGCCGGACAGCGGTTTGGGGCGCATTGATCATCAACTCTCAAAAGTATTTCACCACGAAGGCACGAAGACACGAAGAAATTCGAAGGCGGCAAAATAGAGAATCTTCACCAGCGATGGCTGATTATTCCGGTCCAGAGTTAGGGCTCTTCTTGCCGTTCTTCGTGTCTTCGTGCCTTCGTGGTCAGTCATCGTTTTTCAGGTTAACCAGTTGTGGCTTTCTTCGGGCCGGTATAGAACGCCGGGAAACGCTTCGCGACCACCGGGCTGTCCGACGCCCAGGCATGACAGGAATCCAGCAAGCCCGGACGCTTGCGGTTGCCCTGCTCGCGCTCGCGGCGCGCACGCAACGGATAGATCGTCTGGAACGCGGTCGTCGCCATCGGGCCGAGCAGCTCCAGCAAGTGTGTGCAGCCTTTGGTCCCGCCCAGCAGTTCGCGCGTCTTCTGCGTCCAGCCGGCCTTGATCGCGAGTCCTTTCAGCACTTGGAAGTTCGGCGTGATGTCACCGCACATGTTGTACGGCCCCCATACCGTGCGTGCTTCCACGTCGACGACGTTGAGCTCGTCGTCCACGGTGAGCCGCACCCACATTTCGTGCAGCGGGTGTCCGGCCGGCGCAGGGCCGTGATCGAGGTCCGTCAGATCGTAGCTCTTGGTGTCGACCAGATGGCCTTCGATATCCCACAGGCCGTCGTCGCGGCGGTAGCCGATACATTCGATCTGGCGACGATGCATGAGCTGGCGTGGAGCTGGTGCGGTCAATCCGGTATTCAACGTGAAGTCCCTTTGCGTCGGCGCTCATCGAGACTCTCGAGCACCGCAAGTTTTTCGGCTGCGGAAAGATCGAGCCAGCCCGCGATTTCATCCAGGGTTCGCATGCAACCGCGACACAGCCCGTTGAACGGATTCATCTGGCAAACGTCTACGCAGGGAGAAGGTACGTCTTTGAATGCCGTGTTCACGCGGCGGCCTTGTCACGCTTCGTGGCCAGCGCACGGCCGGCGCGGGACGCCGTCGGCCGGCCGAGGTGGGTACAAATGAATTGCGCTGCGTCGAGCAGTCGATTCATGTCGATGCCGGTATCGATGCCGAGCCCGTTGAGCATGTAGAGCACGTCTTCGGTGGCGACGTTGCCGGTCGCGCCCTTGGCGAAAGGGCAACCGCCGAGGCCGGCCACGGAACTGTCGAACGTGGCCACGCCCAGCTCCATCACGGCCAGGATGTTGACGAGTGCCTGGCCGTAAGTATCGTGGAAGTGGCCGGCCAGTTTCTCCACGGGTATTTTCTTCGACACCATCTCGATCATGCGCTGCGCGCGCGCCGGCGTGCCGGTGCCGATGGTGTCGCCCAGCGAGATCTCGTAGCAGCCCATGTCGAAGAGTTGATGCGCAATATCGGCAACGGCCTCCGGTTTCACCTCGCCTTCGTAGGGACAGCCGAGCACAACCGAAATGTAACCGCGCACGCGCAGGCCGGCACCGAGGGCCGCCTTGCATACCTCGGCCTGGCGTTGCATCGATTCGGCGATCGTGCAGTTGGTGTTGCGATCGGAAAAGGCCTCGGTGGCAGCCGCGAAACCCGCCACTTCAATGGCCTTCGCGGCGATCGCAGCTTCCAGCCCCCTCATGTTCGGCACCAGTACCGGATAGGCCACGCCGGGCTTGCGCCGGATGCGCGCCATGACGTCGGCGGAGTCGGCCATCTGCGGGACCCATTTCGGCGATACGAAGCTGCCGGCCTCGACCGATTGCAATCCGGCATCCGACAGCCGATCGACCAGTTCGACTTTGACTTGGGTCGGCACCGATCCCGGTTCGTTCTGCAGACCGTCGCGCGGGCTGACGTCAACCATCTTTACACGTGCTGGATATTTCATGCTTTGACGGTTTCCTCCGGTTCGAACTCGAGCAATTGCTCGCCTTCGGCCACCTGCTCGCCTTTGGAAAAGTATAACTGCTTGACCGTGCCGCGCTTCGGCGCACTGATCGTATGTTCCATTTTCATGGCTTCGATGATCATCAGCGTCTGCCCTTTCGCCACCGTCTCGCCGTTTCGGACCAGTACCTGGATCACGCTTCCCGGCAAAGGCGAGATCAGCCGGCCCGAGGGATCTTCCTCCTCGATCGCAACAGGCTTCTCGAATTCCAGACGGTAACTATCGCCCCCGGCGAATACTGTCAGTGCACCCGCGCCGCGCACAACCGTGGCGCGGCTGCGCTTGCCATCGAGTTCCACGTCGATCGTGCCATCGCCGGCAAAGCTGGCCGAAGCAGTGGTGCTCCCGCCGCCCGGAAAATCCAACAGATAACCGCCGCCGCGATAGTGCGCGACGATCTGCTTGCGCGTGCCTGCGTCGAGCAAGACGAAGGCGTGGTGATTGTCTTCGTTCAGGCGCCAGCCGTGACGCGAATGCCACGGCGAACAGGGATCGCTGGAACGGGCCGCGGCCGACGCGGCTTCGCGATCCATGCGCAAGGATTCGCTCAATACCGCGATGGCCAGAATCGCATCGGGCACAGGCGCAGGCCCGGGGAAAAGCGCCGCCCGATTGCGCTCGATCAGGCCGGTGTCGAGCGAACCCGGGTCGCGATCCGCATCGGCAAAAGCAGGATGTGCGGTGACAGCAGACAGGAAGGAAAGGTTGGTGGTGATGCCTGCAATCTGGTACTCGCCGAGCGCCCCACGCAACCGCCGCAGCGCGGAGGGCCGATCCCGGTCCCAGGCAATCAGCTTGGCGATCATCGGATCATAGTGCACGCCGACTTCATCGCCTGCCTGCACGCCGCTGTCGATGCGCACGTGCGCGTTCGGCTGCGGCTGGCGCAGATGCGCGAGGCAGCCGGCGGCTGGAAGAAAGTCGCGCGCCGGATCTTCGGCATAAATACGAGCCTCGATGGCGTGACCCTTGATCGAGAGCTGTTCCTGGGTCAGCGGCAACGCCTCACCTGCGGCGACACGCAACTGCCATTCGACAAGATCGAGGCCGGTGATCATCTCGGTGACCGGGTGCTCGACCTGCAGCCGGGTGTTCATTTCCATGAAATAGAAGCGGCCGCTCGGTTCGGCAATGAATTCCACAGTTCCCGCGCCGACGTAGCTGACCGCCTTCGCCGCCGCGACCGCGGCGTCGCCCATTTGCTTGCGGCGTTCTGCGCTCATACCCGGCGCCGGCGCTTCCTCGAGAATCTTCTGGTAGCGACGTTGCACCGAACAGTCGCGTTCGAACAGGTGCAGGCAGGCACCGTGCATGTCGGCAAACACCTGCATCTCGATATGCCGCGGGCGCGTGAGATATTTTTCGATCAGCACACGATCATCGCCGAAAGACGAGGCCGCTTCGCGCTTTGCCGAGGCCAGCGCCTCGGCGAACCCGGCTGCCTGCTTCACCACGCGCATG
>JANOGH010000637.1:0-4383 GCA_031414075.1 Betaproteobacteria bacterium
GCCACCTCGCCAGTCCAGCCGTCCAGCATCATCGCGGCAGCGCCGACTTTGGTCGCGGCACTGAGGGCTTCGGCATCGGAGTAGCCGAAGAAGCGGACGAAATGCTCGAGATCGCGGGCATTGGTTCCGTGCGGCGTCCACGGAAAGCCGTAGTCTCCGCCCACGAGAACGCGAACGCCGCGCTTGCGCAGTTCAACAAACACACGCTGCGCGCATTCGAACTGATCGAGCACACCAGCCGCCTTTGCTTTTTCGTAGGTGATACCCCAGGGTTCGGCCTCGTAAAGGAGGTTGTGCAGAAGGCCGATCGCCGGGGCGACGAACACCCTGTCGCGGGCCGCTTCCAGAAGATCAAGGCATTCCTCGTCGGCATATTCGCAGTGATACAGGATGTCGACTTCATGCTTGAGCGCCAGCTTGATCGAAGCCGCTGCGCGCACATGAGCGGCAACGCGCTTGCCGTGAGCATGCGCGGTGCGGGCGGCTGTCCCGACCTCCTCGTCGTTCATGACGTTCTGGTGGGAACCGGAGTGCGGCGTGGTTTGATTGCCCGAGATGTTCAGCTTGATCGTGTCCACGCCCTCGCGAATCAAGGTTCTGCAGGTCCGCGACATCTCGTCCACGCCATCCACGATCATGGCGATCGATTCGCGATGGATGTGCATGCGGCGTTCGTCGCCCAGGTTGCCGGTGTTGGTCAGTTCCGGGCCGGCTGCCAGCAGCCGCGGCCCCGGAATGTGCCCGGCGTTGATCTCGTTGCGGATGACCACGTCGATGCGCGGTTTCGCGGATCCGCCGCTGACGCAGGACGTAAAGCCTGCCTCGAGCACGACCCGGGCATGATGCGTGGTTCGCAGCGTGTGCTCTTCCGGCGGGACGTCGCCGGTGTCGGCAATGTCCGCCTTGTGCAGAAAGGGCAGATGGGCATGGCCGTCGACCAGCCCAGGGATGACGGTGTGCCCCGGGATATCGATCTGCCTTGTTCCATCCGGGCTGCGCGGGCCTTGGCGGACTTCGGCTATGCGGTTTCCGGTGACCAGGATATCGGCGGGGAATGCCGGTTTGCCGCTCCCGTCCCAGACCTTGCCGCCGCGCAACAGAACTGATTCCATTACTCGTCGTTCTTCAAATCGTTCCTGATCCGGGCCAGTACCTGCTTGTCCAGGAGGTCTTTTTCCCGGTAGTCGGTCTTTGTCTTGATGAGGCCGTCGATGTTGAGCACTTTCACCGGCGTTCCCTCGATCGTCAGCTCGCGGACGTAGGGCTGGACCGATTCATAAGTCTCGCCATTCGCGGAAAACAGCAGATCGACCAGCAGATCGTCGGCGACTCTTATGTTCTCGACATTACCATCCTCGGACGGAACGAACCACGCTGCGTCGAGTTCCTTGGACGCCACGAGGAAACTCAGGGCGCGGATGATCTTCTCGCCGTTGGCGCGAGTCGGCTTGACCAGCACGTCCACGTCTTCCGTCGCGCGCAGATAACCGTTGAGGCGAACCGCCTGCCCTCCCACCAGCACGTATTCAACCCCTTCGTCGCGGAACCGCCCAAGCAGTCTGAGGAGTGGGTCACCCGAGGTCATTGCGCATTCAGCGCGCGCGCAGCCTGCTTCTGGCGTTCGGCGTCGAGACGATTGAAATACTCGTGCGAGCCACGCGTTACACCTCGCTGGACGGGCGGCGCGGCATGGCGCAACAGAGTGTCCAGAGTGCGACCACGACGGTAGGCCTGGAGTGGATCCAGCTCTATTTCAGAGCGGTTCTGCTGCCCAACGATGCGCATGGCGCAAGTGTAGGCCAGCATTGCGCTTCTGGGCAACTCTCTCTCCTGGATCGATCCACACGAGTCCCGGGCGCTTGAAGGCGTGCGAGGTATACTTCACTCCGCTCAACAATAAGCATAAGCGGAGGAAATCATGGATGGAAAATTCTTGCAGGGAAAGGTCGCTGTCATCACCGGCGCCAGCCGCGGGCTGGGCAGGGCAATGGCGCTGGCGGTGGGCGAGTCGGGCGCGAGGCTGGCTCTGGTCGGCCGCAATCGCGACAAGCTGGCGGAAACGCGGAAACTCGCGGCGGACATTGGCGCGGAAAGCGAAATCTTTCTGGCCGATGTGCGCGACGAAGCCCAGGTCGCCAAACTCGAAAAGGACGTCATCGCGCGCTTCGGCGGGACGCACATTCTCATCAACAATGCCGGCACGGCGGTGCGCAAGAACGTAGCCGATTTTTCCCTCGACGAATGGAAGCTGGTCGTGGATACCAACCTGACCGGTGCTTTCCTGGTGTCGCGCGCGTTCATTCCGCACATGAAGAAGGCGAAATGGGGCCGCATTATCAACATGACCTCGATCATGGCGCATATCGGCAGCGCCGGACGCGGTTCCTACTGCGCCTCCAAGGCCGGCTTGCTGGGCCTGACCAAATGTCTTGCGCTGGAACTGATCGGCGACGGCATTACGGTCGTGGCAATCAGCCCCGGGTTTTACGCAACCGAACTGACCGCGCCGCTGCGCGCCGATGCGCAGAAGAACGCTGCATTGATGGCTGCGACGCCGGCGGCGCGCTGGGGCAAGCCGGAAGAAATTGGCGCCCTGGCACGTTACATCTGCACCGACGCGACCTCGTTCATGACCGGCACCGACATTCTAATGGACGGTGGGTGGGTTGCTCAATAGGTCTAAACAAACACGCTCTTACCGCGGAGGACGCGGAGGACGCAGAGGAAGAAAAAAACGAGGAAAAGAAAAAATTGGAATTGGAAGCGAGAGTGATTGATCGCGAACCACCATCGCCACAATTCTGCGTCGGGGATCATCAGTCAATGAATGACGTCAACTCCAGCCTGTTCTGTCTCTTGCTTTTCCTCCGCGTCCTCTGCGTCCTCCGCGGTGAGAGTTGCTCTTGGAGATTTGGTGGTTAATCTACAATGAAAGTCCTCGTTCTGGGAGCAGGCGTGATCGGCGTGACCAGTGCCTGGTATCTGGCGAAGGACGGGCACGACGTCACGGTGCTGGACCGGCAGCCGACGGCCGGTCTGGAAACCAGTTTCGCCAACGGCGGCCAGATTTCGGTTAGCCACGCCGAACCGTGGGCCAATCCGGGCGCGCCGGGGAAAATTGTCAAGTGGCTGGGCCGCGAGGATGCGCCGCTGCTGTTCCGCCTGCGCGCCGACCCGCGCCAATGGTCCTGGGGGCTGCGCTTCCTGATCGAGTGCCTGCCCGAGCGCACCCGGCGCAATACGCTGACCATCCTGCGTCTCGGGCTCTATAGCCGCGACATGCTGAAGGCGTTGCGCCGCGAGACCGGTGTGCTGTACGACCATCTCGAGAAAGGCATCCTGCAGATGCATACCGACGCGGGCGCATTCGAGGCGGCTCACGCGCGCGTCGAACTGCTGCGCAGCCACGGCTGCGAAATGCACATCAAGAGCGTGCCGGAATGCGAGGATCTCGAACCGGCGTTGCGCAGATCGAGGATAGGCCTCATGGGCGGGACTTATGCGCCCGACGACGAATCGGGCGATGCGCACCAGTTCACCAGCAATCTCGCCGAGTTATGCCGGGCGCGGGACGTGCAATTCGGCTACGAGCACGCGATCGAATCGCTGAGCATCGAAGGCGATGCGGTCATCGGCGCAGTCGTTCGCGACCCCGAGGGCCGGCGCGAACTGGTCAAGGCCGATGCATTCCTGGTGGCGCTCGGCAGCTACAGTCCGTTCCTGTTGTCCCCGGTCGGAATCAACGTTCCGGTCTATCCGGTCAAGGGCTATTCGGTCACGGTGTCGCTGACGCACCCCGAGGCGGCGCCCACCCTGTGCCTGAGCGACGAAAACGCCAAGATGGCGATCTCGAGGCTGGGCAACCGGCTGCGCGCAGCCGGAACGGCGGAATTGACCGGTTACGACACCGCGCTGAACGATGCGCGCTGCGACGCAATCCTGTCCAGGGTCGAGCAGCTTTTTCCCGGGGCGGGGAACTATGCAGGCGCGTCGCGGTGGGCGGGATTGCGCCCTATGACACCCAGCAACGTGCCGCTCATCGGGCACACCCGCTACCGCAACCTGTTTCTGAACACCGGCCACGGCACGCTGGGCTGGACTCTCGCCTGCGGGTCGGGCCGGGTGGCGGCCGATCTCATCGGCGGGCGCAGGCCTGACGTCGAATTCCCTTTTCTCTGAAGGGCGAAATCTTCACCACAGAGGCGCAGAGGACGCAGAGAAATACTCAAGAATGGACTGAAAGGTGCGGGTTTATTTGGAAACCGGGGCGGCGATCACTGATCCCATCCTTTCGTGTGTTCGCTTGCGACCCCGACAATGTCTGTGGATCCGAATCAATATCCTGTTTTTGGTTCTCCTCTGCGTCCTCTGCGCCTCTGTGGT
>JANOGH010000638.1:0-12039 GCA_031414075.1 Betaproteobacteria bacterium
CGACAAAAAGTTAGACGTGTTCCTGAAATTCAATACCGGCATGAACCGGCTCGGGTTTCCAGCCGCCGACTCGCGCAGTGTGCTCGAGGAGTTGAATGCACTGCCTTGCGTCGGTGAAGTCATCCTTACCACGCATTTTTCCGACGCGGAAGGCGTCAGCGGCATCGACTGGCAGATGCGAGAATTCGAGGGACACGTCGCGCGCCCGGGTTACCCGCGCTCGCTGGCGAACTCGGCGGCCCTGCTGCGTTTTGCCGATGCGCGCGGCGACTGGGTGCGTCCCGGTCTGATGCTCTATGGCGCAAGCCCGCTGGAGGACGCCCGTGCGCTCGAGCTGGGATTGAAGCCGGTGATGACGCTGAGGAGCGAAATCATCGCCATCCAGCAGCTCAAGCCTGGTGATAGCGTCGGGTATGGCGGCCAGTTCTTGGCCGACCGCAGCATGCGCCTTGGCGTGGTCGCGTGCGGCTATGCCGATGGCTATCCGCGTCATGCCTGTAACGGCGTGCCGGTGCTGATCGAGGGGGTGCGCGCGCCGCTGGCGGGGCGCGTATCGATGGACATGCTGTGCGTGGATCTGACCCATGTCCCGCACGCGAGAGTGGGCAGTCCGGTGGTGCTGTGGGGGGAAGGCCTGCCGGTCGAGGAGGTCGCGGCGGCGGCGGGCACCGTGAGCTATGAATTGTTGTGCGCGCTGGCGCGGCGCGTGCCCGTGGGCGAAGCGGGCTAAAGGCGATGGCGAAGGCGAAAACGCTCTACGCCTGCACCGAGTGCGGTGGCCAGACCCTGAAATGGCAGGGGCAATGTCCGCACTGCACTACCTGGAATACGCTGGTCGAGACCATCGCAGAGAAGGCGGCGGGATCGCGTTACCAGTCGGTCGCGGCATCCAGCAAACTGCAGAAACTGGGCGAAGTCGACGCTCGCGAAGAGTCGCGACGGCCGACGGGCATCGGCGAACTGGACCGGGTGCTCGGCGGAGGGTTGGTCACCGGTGCGGTGGTGCTTCTCGGCGGCGATCCGGGCATCGGCAAATCCACGCTGCTGCTGCAGGCGCTGGCGATCATGAGCGCAAGCTGCAGCGCGATTTATGTCAGCGGGGAGGAATCGGCGCAGCAGATCGCGTTGCGGGCGAGACGACTTGCGGTCGATGCGGCCGCATTGAGCCTGCTGGCGGAAATTCAGTTGGAGAAGGTTCTGTCGGTGTTGTCGACGCACAAGCCCGACGTCGCCGTGATCGACTCGATCCAGACCATCTATTCGGAAGCGCTGCAGTCGGCGCCGGGCAGCGTCGCCCAGGTGCGTGAATGCGCCGCGCAACTGACGCGTTTCGCCAAGTCTTCGGGTACCGCCTTGCTCCTGATCGGCCATGTGACCAAGGAGGGCGCGTTGGCGGGCCCACGCGTGCTCGAACACATGGTTGATGCCGTGTTGTATTTCGAAGGGGAAACGCATTCCAGTTTCCGGCTGGTTCGCGCCATCAAGAACCGTTTCGGGGCGGTGAATGAACTGGGCGTGTTCGCGATGACCGATCGCGGCCTGCGCGGGGTGTCCAACCCTTCCGCCCTGTTTCTGTCGCATCACGAAACACAGGTGCCCGGATCGTGTGTAATGGTTACGCAGGAGGGTAGCCGGCCGCTTCTGGTGGTAGTGCAGGCGCTGGTGGATGAGGCGCACGCGCCGAATCCGCGGCGGCTGAGCGTCGGTCTTGAACCGAACCGGCTGGCGATGTTGCTGGCGGTGCTGCACCGCCATGCCGGTATTGCCGCGTTCGACCAGGATGTATTCGTGAACGCCGTCGGCGGCGTCAAGATCGACGAGCCTGCCGCGGATCTGCCGGTGTTGCTCGCCATCGTGTCTTCATTGCGAAACAAGCCATTGCCGGAAAAGCTGGTCGCGTTTGGTGAAATCGGACTGGCCGGCGAAGTGCGGCCCGTGCAGCGCGGACAGGAGCGGCTCCGGGAAGCGGCCAAACTCGGATTCAGACTGGCGATGGTCCCGAAAGCGAATGCGCCGAAATCAGCGATCGACGGGATCGAGGTGCTCAGCGTGGAGCGTGTCGAAGATGCGGTGGCGAGAGTTCGGTGAGGCGCGAGGCTCTAGGCGCGAGGCGCTAGGTATTGAAAGGCATTAGCGCCTCGTGCCTAGAGCCTCGTACCTCGCGCCTAGAGCCCCGAGCCTCGCGCCTAGCGCAGCAGGAACAGAACTGCGGCGGCGACGACCATGAGCCCGCTGCCGATCCAGATCAATTTCAGTTGCGCTGCCGCCTTGCCGGCTGACGCGGCATTCTGCGCGCCCGCGGCCGACTGCCGCCAGGTCGCGCTGCCCGACAGCGTGGCAGCTGAGGCCGCGGCGGCGTGCTTTGCATCCGCCAGCGCTTTGAGGCGGGCGATCTTTTGCGTTTCCGAGAACTTGTCCAATTCCTTCTCCATGCCGGTCAGCGCGGCAAGCCGCATGGTGGCGTCGAATGAATCGAAAGCCTTCGACAGCCCCAGCGCAGGATGAGAGTTATCCATGTCCGCGGCGGACACATTCGCCGGCAGCGCTGCCGCTGCGGATTGCTGGGCGTCTTCGCCTGCCATGGCGAGACCGCGCGCTAGCCTGTCTTCCTGCCGCGTCATGGGTGAGTCCGGCTCGACGAAAGGCGTAAGCACCGGATCGCCGGTGATCCTGGGTGCGGTCGGCTCGCCGGCGAGGGCCGACAGTGCCTGGCGCAGATCATGGGAGAGATCCTTTGCCTTCTGGTAACGATCATCCAGATTCTTGGCCAGCGCCTTCGCAAGAATAAAGTTGAGGACATCCGGCAGCTCGGGATTGAGCGTTCTGGGCGCCGGCGGATTGAAATTCATGGTCTGGTACATCACGCCATGGATATTGTCGGCGACGAAGGGCGACGTGCCAGTCAGCATTTCGTAGAGCACCACGCCCAGCGAAAAGATGTCGGATCGTGTATCGGCGCGTTTGCCCGAAACCTGTTCCGGGGACATGTACTTGGGTGAACCCAGGATCATGCCGGTCACGGTCTTGACCTCATTGCTGCGCATGCGCGCGATGCCGAAGTCGGTGATTTTCACCAGCCCGTCGTTGAGCACCATGATGTTCGCAGGCTTGATGTCGCGGTGAATGATCTGCCGATCGTGCGCGAATTGCAGGCCTTCGGCGACCTGTGCTCCCATATCGAGCGCATGCGCAACCTGAATCGGGACGCGCGATTGCATCAACTGGCGCAGTTCCTGGCCCTGCAGAAACTCCATCGCCATGTAAGCGACACGCTCGCTGCGACCGATGTCGTGAATGGTGACAATATTGCGGTGCGAGAGGCCGCCCGCCGCCTTGGCTTCCTGATAGAACCTCGCTTCGTATTCGGCCAGTTCTTCCTTCGGCAGTGTCAGATTGATGGTTTTAATGGCGACAACGCGATCCAGCATGGGGTCGCGCGCCTTGTAGACCACCCCCATCGCGCCCTGCCCAAGTTCCGCGATGATCTCGTAGCGCCCCAGCGTTGTGATGGACGTGGCGTTCATCATGGCTGCTTGGCCTGTTTCGCCTTGACGCTCTTGTACATTGGACCCCAGATCGGGTGGCCGGCCTCCGCGGGCGCCAGCTCGAACTTCGGATCCAGTTCCAGGGCGATGGTGAATTCCTCGCGGCAGGTGAGTTGCTGGCCGGAAGCGCAGGCGATGAAAGCCAGGTACTTGTGTGCCTTGACGCGGTCAGGCCGGCTCAAACCTTCCTCCAGCGCGAACTGCAGGCGCCGTCTTGCGACCCGGTAATTGCCCTCCTCGTAGTTCTGGACGCCTTCCTCCAGGTAACTGTTGCCGGCGTTGCGGGTCGCGCCGAAATCCTTGAACGGGCCGCTCTGGCAACCGGCCGCGAGGGCGGAGGCGAGAAGCAGCAGCAGCGTCAGTCGGAGAGTAAGCATGCTGTCTAGTTGAACTTGTGCTTGATGCGAACCTTCTGATCGGCCTTTACGTCGACGACATGAGTGTAGACCGGAAAGCCGCCGTTCTTTATCTCAATTTTGCGCTTGCCTGGCGCGACTTCCACTTCGTTGACCGGTGGACTGACGCCGATCCGAATCCCATCGACATAGACTTCACCCCACGGCGCGATCGCCAGCGTGATGAGCGCGGCACCGTCAGGCGCGGCGGGTGCATCCGGCTCGGGGGCGGGGTTCTTTCTGGAAAAGTAGGCGAAAGGCGAGAATTTGGCCTCCTTTTTTTCATCCGTGTCTGATTTCGGCGCGGGCAGGCTGACCTCGGGCTGCACAGTTTGTGCGCGGGCGAGGATGCGGGGTTTTTTTTCCGCCGGCGTGCGCGCCACGGACGGCATGCCGGCATCCGCGCGCAGGGAAGGTGGCGCTTTCTTCTGCACGCTGCGCTCGGCAGATAACGATGGCACCGCGGCGACTTCGCCGTGACCCAGAAGGTTGACCACCACCGCAAGCGTGAAGGCGCCGATGGATAACGTGGCGGTGCCGAAAGCGATGGTGCGGTTGTTAAGCCACGGTTCCATGCGGGCGAGCCAGGGCAATGCGCCGGTTCCGGTCGCAACCGCTGCAGTGGACGCCTGGTGTTTGCCTTCTCGGGTAGCGACCAGCGCGCGTTCACTAGGCGAGCGGATGGCGCTGCCTCGGGTACTGGTATCGCCGACGCTGTAAACCTCGTGTTCGCGCACGTTCTTGTCGGTGCGCGAGCCTTCGTAGCTGAACAGCTTGGTGTAGCTCTCGGAGATACGGGATACCAATTCGTGATAGGAGCGTGAAACCAGGATTTGTCCGGGTTGCGCGAATCCCATCACGCGCTGGGCGACATTAATGCCGTCGCCGATGATGTTGGGCTGGCCGTTGAGGTCTCGGACCAGGCGCACCGGGCCGAGGTTGATGCCGATGCGTGCCGGCAGGCTGGACGGCCCGCCACCTTTCGGAGCAAAGGATTCGCGCAGGCTCATGGCCACGAACAGCGCATCCTCGGGATCGCCCAGAAAATTGATGGCGACGCCGTCGCCGGTATCGAGAATGACGCGATCCTTAGGTGCAATGTCGCGAATTGACTCGGCGATCAATGCATTGAAGCGATCCTTGAGCTGGATCTGCTCCGAAACCGGCTTCTTGGAGTACTCCGCGATGTCGAGGAACAGCACGCTGCAGATGAACGTGCGATTGGCGCGCTCGGGCATCATCGGGGCGTCACCTGCGGCTTCGGCATCGAACGGGTTCCTTGGCGGAGCACAGCCTTCCGGGGGGGAGGTGAATCTTATCACCAATCGCCTGCTTTTCGGTATAGGAAAATGTTAAATTTTCTACTGGCGTCAATCCCTTTTGGAGCAATCTTCCACGGTTTTCTAGCTTTTGGGAGGGACCTTACCAGCGAGTTCCGGGAGGGTAATCCCGTATCATTCCGAAAGCTTTGGCGGGCTTGCCTGACCCGCCCCTTATCACTTCAGTTCCAGTCCTTATTTTTCCGAAAATGCCGGAGCAACCTTGAACCCCAACAGCCCTTACGAGACCGGTCTGGATCGAAATCCGGCCAATTACGTTGCACTCTCCCCCCTGTCTTTCCTGGCCCGGGCGGCCGAGGTCTATCCAGACCGGGTCGCCGTCATCTACGGAGACGATGAAGCGACGTGGGGCGAAATCTATCGGCGTTGCCGTAGATTGGCCTCCGCATTGGTGCGGCGCGGCATTGGCGTCGGCGACACGGTGGCGGTCATGGCGCCGAATGTGCCGGTGATGTTCGAGGCGCACTTCGGCGTGCCGATGGCCGGCGCCGTGCTGAACGCACTGAACACAAGGCTCGACGCCGAGGCCATCGCCTTCATGCTGAATCACGGCGAGGCGAAGGCTTTGCTGACCGATCGGGAGTTCTCCCCGACGATTGCCGCGGCTTTGCGTCATGTCAGGCGCGACGTGCTGGTGATCGACATCGACGACGCGCAAGCCGGCGGCGGCGAGTTCATAGGCGAGATGGACTACGAAGCCTTTCTCGAAACCGGGGATGCGGCGTTCGCATGGACGCTGCCGGCGGACGAATGGAACGCAATCTCGCTGTCCTATACCTCCGGCACGACCGGCAACCCCAAGGGCGTCGTCTCACATCACCGCGGTGCCTACCTCAATGCGGTGGGGAACATAGTGACCTGGGCCATGCCGCATTTTCCGGTCTATTTGTGGACATTGCCGATGTTCCACTGCAATGGCTGGTGCTTTCCGTGGACACTTGCTGCGCTGGCCGGTACCAGCGTTTGCCTGCGCAGGGTGGATGCCAAGCCGGTGTTCGACCTGATCCGCCGCCACAAGGTGACCCATTTCTGCGGCGCCCCCGTGGTGCACAACATGCTGATCAATGCGCCCGCCGAGATGCGCGCCGGCATCGGCCACAAGGTGTCGGCAATGGTTGCCGGCTCTGCGCCGCCGCTTGCGGTCATCGAGGGCATGGAGCGTATGGGCGTGGATCTGACCCACGTCTACGGACTTACCGAGGTATATGGCCCGGCCTGCGTGTGCGCCCGGCATCCCGAGTGGGAGGCTTTGCCGCCCGCGAAGCGCGCTGAACTCAACGGCAGGCAGGGCGTGCGCTATGAAATGCAGGAAGGCATGGACGTGCTCGACCCGAAGACTATGCAGCCGGTGCCTCGCGACGGGCTGACCATGGGCGAGATCTTCTTCCGCGGCAACATCACGATGAAGGGCTATCTCAAGAACCCGCAGGCGACGGCGGAAGCCTTCGCCGGTGGCTGGTTCCATACCGGCGATCTGGCGGTGATCGATGCCAACGGCTACGTCAGGATCAAGGACCGCTCCAAGGATATCATCATCTCCGGCGGCGAAAACATTTCGACCATAGAAATCGAGGATGTGCTCTACAGCCACCCGCACGTTCTGGAGGCCGCGGTGGTAGCAACGCAGGATGAGAAATGGGGCGAGACGCCATGCGCCTTCGTCACGCCGAAAACCGGCGCGCCGGCGGTCACCGAGCAGGAGATCATCGCCTTCTGCCGCGAGCGGCTGGCCCATTTCAAATGTCCGCGCAAGGTGATATTTGGCCCGCTGCCGAAGACTTCGACCGGCAAGATCCAGAAAAACGTCCTGCGCGAACAGGCGAAAACCGCTTAACCGCAAAGGCGCGAAGGCGCAAAGGGAACGCAAAGGAAAGCAACACGGCGAATTCTTGATGAGGAAGCCCTGCCAATGGACACGATCCGACGCGATTGGAATTTCAAATCGGAAGTTGAATTCCTTTGCGTGCCTTTCTTTGCGCCTTCGCGCCTTTGCGGTTAAGGGTTTGATATTCACGGTTCGGGATTTTCTGATGTGCTGCGGTAGAATCCGCATTCTTTCCGATCTAGCCAGAGGTTTGCGAAATGAAGGTATTGGTACCGGTCAAGCGGGTGGTGGATTACAACGTGAAGGTGCGTGTGAAGCCGGACGGCTCGGGCGTGGAAACTGCCAACGTGAAGATGTCGATGAACCCGTTCGACGAAATTGCGGTGGAGGAGGCGATTCGGCTGAAAGAAGCCGGCGTCGCGACGGAGATCGTCGCAGTATCGATCGGCACCACGCAATCCCAGGAAACGTTGCGCACGGCACTGGCAATCGGCGCGGACCGCGCCATCCTGGTCGCGACCAGTGTCGAAATCCAGCCCCTGGCGGTGGCGAAACTGCTCCAGGCGATCGTAGCCAGGGAGCAGCCAGGCCTGGTGATCATGGGCAAGCAGGCCATCGACGACGATTCCAACCAGACCGGACAGATGCTGGCTGCGCTGCTGGGCTGGTCGCAGGCCACGTTTGCGTCGAAGCTCAAAGTCAGCGGCGCCGTCGCGGAAGTTACGCGCGAGGTCGACGGCGGGCTGGAAACGATTTCCGTCAAGCTGCCGGCCGTGGTAACGACCGATCTGCGCCTGAACGAGCCGCGCTACGTGACGCTTCCGAACATCATGAAGGCGAAAAAGAAGCCGCTGGAAACGCTGACTCCGGAAGTGCTCGGTGTCGACGTCGCGTCGCGGCTGAAAACGCTGAAGGTGCAGGAGCCACCGAAGCGCAGCGCCGGCAAACTGGTCAAGAACGTGCAGGAGCTGGTGGAAAAACTCAGGAACGAGGCGAAGGTCATCTGATGGCTATTCTGGTTATTGCGGAACACGACAACGCCTCGATCAAACCGGCGCTTCTCAACACGGTCGCCGCCGCCCAGAAAATCGGCGGCGACATGGACATACTGGTCGCAGGGCATCGATGCGCTCCGGCTGCGCAAGCGGCAGCCGCGATTCCCGGGGTGAAGAAAGTTCTGGTGGCCGATGCTGCGCACTATGCGAATGCGCTGGCGGAAAGCCTGAGCACGCTGATCGTGTCCATCGCCCGGAACTACAGCCATGTGCTTGCGCCCTCCACGAGTATGGGCAAGAACGTTCTGCCGCGAGTGGCTGCGCTGTTGGACGTGGCGCAGATTTCCGACATCATCAGGGTCGAATCGGCCGACACCTTCGTGCGCCCGATCTATGCCGGCAACGCGCTGGCCACCGTGCAATCGAGCGATGCGATCAAGGTGATTACCGTGCGTTCCACCGGCTTCGATGCGGCGCAGTCAATGGGCGGATCGGCCGCCGTGGAGAACCTCAGCGCCGGCCCGGACAGCGGACTGTCCTCGATGATCGGGCAGGAACTCACCAAATCAGCGCGTCCTGAACTCACCTCGGCGCGCGCGATCGTGTCGGGCGGACGCGGCATGGGAAACGGTGAGAACTTCCGAATCCTCGAAGCGCTTGCCGACAAACTTGGTGCCGCGGTCGGGGCGTCGCGCGCCGCGGTCGACTCGGGCTTCGTGCCGAACGACTATCAGGTCGGGCAGACCGGCAAGATTGTCGCCCCCGAGCTGTACATTGCGGTGGGCATTTCCGGCGCGATCCAGCACCTCGCGGGAATGAAGGACAGCAAGGTCATCGTAGCCATCAACAAGGACGCGGAAGCGCCGATATTCCAGGTCGCCGACTACGGGCTCGTGGCCGATCTTTTCCAGGCCGTGCCCGAACTGACTGCTCAGTTGTAAAGGATTGGGCCGCCAAGACGCCAAGAGCGCCAAGTAAGTCCGACAAAAATTCTTCCATCAAAGTGATCACATAAGCAATGTTGGTTTGTCTTTCTCTGATGAATTCGATTTTCCTTTGCGTACCTTTGCGACCTTTGCGTCGAAGGGTCTGGTTTTGACTTTCTTGGCGCTCTTGGCGTCTTGGCGGCGAGTGAACTGAATTTGTTTATCCAGGAGTAAGCCATGTCCACATACGCAGCGCCGATCCGCGACATGAAGTTCGTGATCAAGGAGTTGATTGGTCTCGACGACATCGCCGGGTTGCCGGGGGGTGAGGATCTCACGCCCGATGTGGTCGATGCCGTGCTCGAAGAGGCGGGCAAGTTTGCCACCGGCGTGCTGGATCCGCTCAACCGCCCGGGCGATGCCTCAGGCGCGCAATTGAACAACAACGTGGTGACCACCGCTCCGGGATTCGCGGATGCCTTCAGGCAATTCTCGCAGGGCGGCTGGACCGGGCTGAACTGCGATCCGCGATACGGCGGGCAGGGATTGCCGCACATCCTCTCCGCACAGACTTCGGAGATGTGGAATTCGGCCAACATGTCGTTCTGCCTGTGTCCGATGCTCACGGCTGGCGTGGTCGCCGCGCTGATGCGTCATGGCACTGATGCGCAGAAAGACACCTATCTGCCGAACCTTGTGAGCGGAAAATGGACCGGGACCATGAATCTCACGGAACCGCAGGCGGGTTCGGATCTTGCCGCGGTACGCGCGCGAGCGCTACGCGAGGGCGACCATTTCCGCATCCACGGCACCAAGATCTTCATCACCTGGGGCGAGCACGACATGGCGCAGAACATCATTCACATGGTGCTCGCGCGCACGCCGGATGCGCCGGAAGGGGTGAAAGGCATTTCGCTGTTTGTCGTGCCGAAATTCCTGGTCAACGCCGATGGCAGCCTGGGACAACGCAACGACGTGAAATGCGTGTCGATCGAGCACAAGCTCGGCATCCATGGCAGCCCGACCTGCGTAATGGCTTATGGCGACGCTGACGGCGCGGTCGGCCATCTGGTCGGCGAGGAGAATCGCGGCCTGGAATACATGTTCACGATGATGAATTTCGCGCGGCTTGAAGTCGGCATCGAAGGTGTCGCGATCGCCGAACGGGCTTATCAGCATGCACTCGAATACGCCAGGAATCGCGTCCAGGGCAGGGAAATCGGCGTCAAGGGCGGGGAGCGCGTCACCATCATTCATCATCCCGACGTGCGCCGCATGCTCATGAGCATGAAGGCGCAGATCGAGGCGATGCGAGCACTGGCCACGCTGGCATCGGCCCATCTCGACAAGGCATTGCTGCATCCGGACAGGGTCGAGCGCGGCCAAAGCCAGGCCTTGTTCGATCTGCTGACGCCGGTCGTAAAAGGCTGGTGTACCGAGCAATCCATCGAAATCGCCTCGACGGGCGTGCAGGTCCACGGCGGCATGGGATTCATCGAGGAAACCGGCGCGGCGCAATATCTGCGCGACGCGCGCATCACGACAATCTACGAAGGCACCACCGGCATCCAGGCCAATGATCTGGTCGGCCGCAAGGTTGCATACGAGAAGGGCGCCACCATCAAAGTGCTTCTTGAACAGATGCGAGGCTGCGACGCAGAGCTTGCAAGGGTCGGCCATCCCGGTCTCGCCGTTATCCGGCGTTCGCTGGCGGAGGGCGTGGCCGCGCTGTCCGAAGCGACCGACTGGCTGCTCGCGACTTTCCCCGGCAATGTGAAAGCGGCGTCGGCGGGAGCCGTGCCGTTCTTGAAACTGTTCGGCACCGTGGCCGGCGGCTGGCAGATGGCGCGCGCCGCGTTGATCGCGAAACACAGGCTGGATGAAAACAGCGAGGATTACGATTTTTACCGTGCCAAGATCGGCACTGCGCGCTTTTATGCGGAACACGTCCTTCCCCTGGCGGTGGCGTACAAGCAGGAGATCGTGCATGGTTCAAGCAGCGTGCTGGCGCTCGAAGAAGCTCAGTTCTGACACGACGCGGCGCATGCGCCGAGATCTTCAGCTACATCGAACTGTTCTACAACCGCAAGCAATTGCACCGGTCGCTCGGTTATAGAACACCGGAGCAATTCGAGCAACGCTATGGACGCGTTGCTTGATTAAACTGTCCGGAGAACCCGGGAGAGCTCAGTCCGCAAGCGAGCTTCTTGGGTTGTGGAATTGTACGACTGGGAGAAACGTCATCGTCTTCCGCTATGTCGATTGGCGCCAAGGCCAGGGCAAGTCCAATGCCAATTGCCGATCCCCATCCTTTCCCTGACGTCAACCCTCCGGATGTCGCAAATCCTTCAGGAATTATCGGAAACGGTAGAATGACTTGACCCGACGACGCGAGTCCAGACGGGTCTGCGCTATTTCACGGATCACCATCAACGTACCCATAAGTGTTCAGTCCACCCGCCAGCCCGATCGGATCTGACTCGATGTACCTCCCGATCTCCGGGCTGTAATCCCGGTAGTAGTTGTAAACAGAAGCGCCCGCCACGGTTTCGTCGTAACAGAAGGCATTTTCCCTAGACGCCTCATTGCGTTGCGCGCGCAAAACGAAGACACACCTCCGTCGATTCGTAATTTTTGCCCAGACGCGCATTTTTGGCCTCGCGGGGAAGGAACGCAAGCCTTTGTAAGGGAACCGAAACAGGTGGATAATTCGGAGGAATACAAGCGAGATGACCGTACTCGCCAAGGCAAACCGCTAAAGGAGGTCAGCCCATGAATGCCCCTATTACCGCCGAGGCATTGCTCGCCAAGTTAAAGGCCTTACCGCCCGAACGCCTGGGGCAGATCGCCGACTTCGTGGATTTCCTGGCAACCCAGGAGCAGCGCCGCCAGGCAGGCGAGGAACTGCGCGCGATGTGGGCGCGCATGCCGCAAGAGGAACTCACCGAGGAAATCGAGCAGGAGATCGTGACCGAGGTGCGCGCGGTGCGCGCCGCACGGCGCCAGCGCAGCG
>JANOGH010000639.1:0-4787 GCA_031414075.1 Betaproteobacteria bacterium
GGGCATCCTGCCTCGGGATCGCCTCTTCGCTATGCTGGATGCCACTCGGAAATCCGTTATCTGGGTGACGGGCCCGCCTGGGTGCGGGAAGACCACGCTCGTAGCCAGCTATCTTGAACGCCGCAAGCAGCAATCCCTCTGGTATCAGGTCGACGAAGGCGACGCGGATGTTGCATCGTTCTTCTATTACCTCGGCCTGGCGGCCAGTGAAGTGCGCCGGAAGCCGCAACTCCGGCTGCCACAGCTCACGCCGGAATATCATGCCGCGATTTCAGCATTCGCGCGCCGCTATTTTCAGGCCCTGTACGCCCATCTGGGCGCGCCATTCGCGATGGTGCTCGACGGATATCATGAAGTCTCTGCACAGTCGGTATTCCACGACGCAATTCGGGTCGCGCTCTCCGAGGTACCCGCAGACTGTATTGTCGTCCTCATCAGTCGGAGCGACCCTCCTCCGCTCATGGCGAGATTGCGCGCCAATCAGGCGATGGAAGTGCTTGGTTGGGAGAATTTGCGGCTCACTCAGGAAGAGAGCAATGCGATTGTCCGCCAACGAGGTCATCATTTGTCGGAGCAGACGCTCACCGAGCTCTATGAAAAAACCCAAGGCTGGGCAGCCGGGTTGATCCTGACGCTGGAACAGGTCGCCGGACGCGATTCGATCGCGCAAGTGCCGGAGCTCTCTACCCCTCAGCTGGTATTCGATTATCTGGCGGGAGAAATATTCGAGAAATCCGATTCCCGAACGCAGACATTTCTGCTCAATACGGCCTACCTGCCGCAGATGACGGCAGAAATGGCCCGCCGTCTGACCGGTGAAACCGATGCGGGAACGATTCTGGCCCGGATGTATCACGAAAACTATTTTGTGACGCTCAAACAGGCTAAACCGGAGCCGGTTTACCAGTATCACCCGCTGCTGCGCGAGTTCCTGCTCTCGCGCGTTGCCGAAGCCTTCGACCAGGACACCCGAATTGGACTGCAACGAAGGGCGGCAGCCCTGCTCGAAGCGAATGGGCTTGTTGGCGAATGCGTTTCTCTGCTGCGCGAGATCAACGACTGGGAACACATGGTCGAGGTGATCCGCGCCCATGCCGAGGCGATGCTCAACCGGGGCATGGCGGAGACGCTCGCGCAGTGGGTCGTGGCCTTGCCCAAGGAAGTGCAGCAGCAGCACCCATGGACTCTGTACTGGACCGCGGTGGCGCGCATGCACGCCTCCCCTCGGGAGGGTCGCATCCTGCACGAGCAGGCATTTGATTTGTTCCGTGCGCAGAAAAACCAGGACGTAGTCGGCCTCGTGCTGAGCTGTTCGGGCGCGATGGACTCGATCCTGTACGAGCTCGATGATTTCACGTTGCTCGATCGGTGGATTCCGATCATGGACGAGCTTCTCCGCGCGCATCCGGAGATGCTGTCGCGGCCGGTGGGCACCCGACTTGAAACGAGCCTTCTGGCATCGATGGTCATCCGGCAGCCGCACCATCCCGACCTCGAGAAGTGGGTCGAGCACGCCTACATGGCGTCCGCGGCCCATGAAGACCCGGATCTGCGCATGCTGGTGGAGCCTCGCGTCGCAATCGCGATCATATGGGGAGGACACTATCCGAAAGCGTGGGCGGTAATCGAAGGTATGCGACGCCTGACTTCCCACCACGAGGTTTCGCCCTTCGCGCTAAGCATGATGAGGTTGGCCGAAGTCATGTACTTCATGCTCACCGCCGAACATGATGCATGCCTCCAGTCGGTGCAGGAAGGACTCGAGATCGAACGGGCAGCCGGGGTAAACGTCACTTCCCACCAATTGCTGGCATTCGGAGCGGGCGGCATGTTGACCTGCGGTGACCTCGACGCCGCAAGAACGATGCTGGACGAATTCGCAAAGTTGCCGCGGACGCCGGCGCGATTCGATCTCTGCCTCTTCCATCTCTTCTCGACCTGGCATGCAATGCTGTCGCAGGACAACCTGCGCGCGTTCCAGCAACAGAAGCTCGCGCTAAGGACTGCGATCGAGGTGGGTTGCCCTTACTTCGAAGTGCTATGCCGAATTGCTGCGGCCGAGGTTCTCCATGAGGGCGGCGAGAGAACCAATGCCATGGCGCAGTTCCAGCAAGCGTACGATCTCGGGCGCCCGATCAAGAATCACCTGCTCGAATTTACCGGTCTGATGAGCTACGCGCGGGTCGCGCTCGAAGACAGCCGACGCCGTCGGTTGGGCCTTCGGGCGCTGCGCCAGGCGCTCGCCGTCGGCAAGCCGCGCAATTTTGTGACGTTTACGCTATGGCGTCCCGATCCGCTTGCGCGCCTGATGAGTCGCGCGCTCGAAGCGCGAATCGAGCCCGACTACGCCGCGGAGATCATTCGCCGCTGCGGCCTCACGCTCGATTCGGCGCGCGCGGCCCTGTCGGGATGGCCGTGGCCCTTCAAAGTCCACACGCTGGGCCCCTTTCGGCTTCTGCGTGCCAATGTGCCGATCGTGTCATCGGGCAAGGGACAGAAACGCCCCCTGGATTTGCTCAAGGTGCTCATTGCATTGGGGGGTCGGGAAGTCAGCGAGACACACATTACCGAAGCGTTGTGGCCCCGCATCGATGGTGACTCGGCGCACCGCTCGTTCACCTCGACGTTGCATCGGTTGCGCAAGCTTCTGGGAGAGGATCGCGCCCTTGTCCTTTCGGAAGGCAAGCTATCGCTCGATGGACGCTATGTGTGGACCGACACCTGGGCACTGGACCAGCTTACGGCTCTGATCGACCAATCCTGGCGCGGCAGGCGCGATAGCATTGACAGATCCGCCGTTGCCACGTTCGGCGACCGGCTGCTCGATCTCTACCGGGGTCCGTTCCTCGGCAATGAAGCAGACGAACCGTGGAGTCAGACGCTGCGCCAGCGTCTGCGTAACCGCTACGTGCGCACGGCAGGCGACATCGCGCGCTACTGGCAACAAGCCGGCGACACCGAGCGCGCTGTGGACTATCTGCACCGCGTCCTTGACGTGGACGATCTGGCGGAGAGCGTGTACCGCCAGCTCATGCAGTGCTGCGTCGAGCTCGGCCGGGTCGCCGAAGCCGTCGAAGGCTATGCGCGCTGTCGGTCCGTACTCGCGGCAAGGCTGGGCGTCGAACCATCCCTGGAAACCCGCGGAATCTACGAGAAACTCCTTCATCCTCAATAAGTTCCGGCCACTCGCAAGACACGGCCTGTAACGCGTTCGCCCGCGCGCGATCGTTCCTGCAGCTGGCTTCTTCCCCGACTTTGTAAGTCATATGTAATCGGCCGGTAACCCATTTTGGAACCGGCCGGATGCATTCTGCGCTCAACAAATGCGCGTCCTAAGGTTCAGTCCGATGTCGCAGGCTGACGCAGTACAACTTCTACAAACGGAGGTAGGCCATGAAGACGAACATGATTCGAGTATCGAGTGTGCTGTTGACGACAATGATGATCCTGGGCGGATGTGCAACCCCCGGTACGTCTGATGGGTACGTGGCAGCCAATACGGTTGGGCAGGGTTTGAAGAACCTGATCCTTTCGCCGTTCATGATCGTCGCAGGGGTAGCGCAAGGTCTGGCTTTTCTTCCCTACACGATCGGAACCGGCCTCAACGAGCTCAACAAGGGCTTGCTGCAGGCGAATGCGGTTCCGCTGGACGACTCGTACAAGGCCACCTTCGGGGTATCCATCGACGACAAGCGTGTGGACTCGCAGTCCGGCAGGATCGAAGGCCAGCCCGGCCTCTACGGCCGCTACCGCTCGCAGGCAATCTTCGAGGCAAACAATGCGCTGCAACGCCTGCTGGTCTCGCAGGGAATGCCGGAGCACATGGCAAAGAACTATGTGTTGACGGGCAACTACCAGTACGCGCTGACACGAGGTCAGATCCTTCTTGCGATCGTGTACCGGCATCCGGGCGAGCAACCCTTTCGTGTGGCGGCAAAACAGACCGGTATCACAACGACGTTTCGCCCGGGCCAGCGCGGCTGGCATGAGCCCTACCAGCGCGATGTGGACGGACAACCCATCGACGAAGTGGTCGACTGGGCCGCGATCGACTACAAAGTACTGCGGCAGGAAAAGGTCGTCGCGACTTTGATGGTGCTTGCAGTGGAGGGGATCAAGGCCGGCAAACGCTCTCCGGAGTACTGGGACGCGGAGCGACCCTGGATGGCGGGAGAGACCGCCAAAGTCATGGCGCTTTCGCAAGGGCGGGTATCCCTGCCAGCTTCCTGATCAGTGCTGATGATTGCGCCGGCGACCTTCGCGGCGCAATACAGAAAACGCTGTTCAACTTTTTACCTGCAGCGCATTGGAGAAAAGCGCGCGAAAAGTTACATATTGCCGGGTATGGGTAGGATTTCGTGCCGCAACTACTCGGCACCTGGCGCGAAGGCAGTTGATATTTCGGGGCTTACTGTCTGAGCCGGAGACAGAGAACAAAAATTGCAGACTGCCTTGTGCAGGAGGCAAATTGGTATTCGGCTCATTACACTAAAGGTGGGATTGTGTCCGTCACGCCTTAAGGCGACCCGGCCATCCCTCAGCGCATGCGCTTCGGGACCGCCAACACGCTTGAGCGTATCGGCGTCCCAAGCGAGCAGTGCTCGCCTGGTCGAACCAGTGAGTTCGTCCAACCACCCTCTCCGCCAAATGAAAACGCCGCTCGGGGCGGCGTTTTCATTTGGCGGAGAGGGTGGGATTCGAACCCACGTGCCAGGTCTCCCTGACCATCTGATTTCGAGTCAGCGCCGTTATGGCCACTTCGGTACCTCTCCGTGTTGGTGTGTTAT
>JANOGH010000640.1:0-2842 GCA_031414075.1 Betaproteobacteria bacterium
CAGTTGTTCCTCGAACGCATCCCCGGACGACAGGTTTTCATTGCGCTGCTGGTGCTGCCGGTGGTCGTGTCGCCGATCGTCGCCGGCGCGACCTGGGCATTGCTGCTCGATCATCGCTTCGGCCCGATCAACCAGGTCATCGGCTGGTTCAGCGGCGATACCAAGGCGATTCTGTGGACGATCAAACCAGGCCTGGTGTATCCGGCGATCATCGCAGCGGAAGTCTGGCAGTGGACCCCGTTCATGTTTCTGCTGCTGCTCGCGGCGCTCGCCAACGTCGACAAATCGCAGCTTGAGGCGGCCGCCATTGACGGCGCAGGCTGGTGGCGCACTTTCTTCCGCATCGTGTTGCCGGCGATCTGGCCGGTCATGGCAATCGCGATCCTGATCCGCGGACTCGACCTGTTCCGTCTGTTCGACATCGTGTGGGCATTGACCAAGGGCGGCCCGGGCACGATGACCGAAACCATTTCGATCTTCACTTACGTCAAGGGCTTCCAGCAGTTCGAAACCAGCTACACGGCCGCGGTCGCGTTCCTGGTCATCATCCTGCTGTCGGCAATCGTAATGCTCGCACTGAAGAGAGTGGAACTGGCGCGATGAGCTACCCAACGAGGGGCCCCATAGTATGGGGATCGGTGGCAAAGCGAATCGCGCCAGACGCCGACACCACGGTCCTATGCGCTTCGACGATGGCCCGGAGGCGGCCGCGATGATGACCATTAAACAGCGGACCACGATGCGCACGGCACTGCGTCTGCTCGCCGCCGTTGTCATCACGCTGCTGTTCCTGTTCCCGATCTACTGGTTGTTCATGATCTCGTTCAAGACGCCGGAGGAAATCTACTCGTTTCCGCCGAAGTGGTATCCGGGACAGATCCATTTCGACAACTATGCGGTTCTGTTCAAAGACGGCGACGCGGTCACGGTATGGAACAGCCTGGTGGTCGCCGGCGTGAGCACGGTCATCGCGATGTTCCTCGGCACCATCTGCGCTTACTCGATTGCCCGCTTCAGGACCGGCGGCGAGCATCTGGCCAACTGGATCATCTCACAGCGCATGATTCCGCCGATCGCCGTTGTATTTCCGATCTTTCTCCTGTTCGTCTGGCTGCACCTGGTCGATACCTATATCGGCGTGATACTGCTCTACACTGCATTCAACCTGCCATACGTGATCTGGATGATGCGAGGCTATATTGTCGACATCCCGAAAGCCCTCGAGGAATCCGCGCTGGTGGACGGCTGCACGCGCTGGCAGGTGATCTGGAAAGTCGTGTTCCCGATGTGCCGTGCCGGCCTGTTCGCAACCGCGATCTTCACTTTCGTGTTCGCCTGGAACGATTTTCTGTTCGCCCTGGTGCTGACGCGCTCAGAGGTGACGACTTATACGGTACAGATTACCCATTACTTCGGCGGCCAGTCGAATTTCTGGGCCAAGATTTCCGCGATGTCGGTGCTCGGCACGCTGCCGATTTTCATCGTGGTCGCTTTCATGCAGCGCTATCTGGTGCGGGGTATTTCGCTGGGAGCGGTAAAGGGGTAGATCTGTGATAGAGCGATTAGGCAATTGGGCGATTGGGCAATTGGGTCGTTGGGTGAAGTCTCTCAATCACCCAATCGCTTAATCACTCAATCGCGGAATCACCAGGACTTAAAAATGGCAGATTTGAGAATTACAGGCCTGCACAAATACTACGGCGCCGTCCACGCCGTGCGCGGCATCGACCTCGAGATTCCCGCGGGCGAATTTACCGTGCTGGTGGGCCAGTCCGGTTGCGGCAAGAGCACGCTGCTGCGGACCATCGCCGGGCTGGAGGAGGCCGACCAGGGCACGATCGAGATCGGCGGCGAGACCGTGCATCACCTGCCGCCGCGCGATCGCGACATCGCAATGGTGTTCCAAAACTATGCGCTGTATCCCTACATGAAGGTATTCGACAACATTGCCTTCGGGCTGCGTTCGCGCAAAACGCCCAAGGATCAGATCGAGCCCAAGGTGAAGTTCGCCGCCAACATGCTGGGCATCGATCATCTGCTCGATCGCTATCCACGCCAGCTTTCGGGCGGCCAATTGCAACGTGTCGCCATCGGCCGCGCGATCGTGCGCAATGCCCGGCTTTATCTTTTCGACGAACCGCTGTCGAATCTGGATGCGCAACTGCGCGACGAGATGCGCGGAGAGATCAAGCGCCTGCACCAGGAACTCGGCAAGACCATGATTTACGTTACCCATGATCAGATCGAGGCGATGACCATGGCCGATCGCATCGTGCTGCTGCGCGACGGCGTGATCGAGCAGGCCGGTGCGCCGCTGGAGCTGTTCGAGCGACCCGCCACCAAGTACGTCGCCGGATTCCTCGGTTCGCCTGCAATGAACTTCATCAATGGGCGCCTGGCGGGAGAAGGCGGCGGACTCTCTGTCAGGCTGGAAGATGGCACGTTGCTGCCGCTGCCAAGCGCTCGGGCGGCGAAACTCGCGGACCGGCACGACCCGGCTGTCATCCTCGGTTTACGTCCGGAGCACATGAACCGTGCACATCCCGGCGAGTCGCGCAGCGGACTGGCCCGCCATACCGCGACCATTGAATTGCTGCAGCCGACCGGCTCGCGCACCTACGTCACGTTCAAACTCGGCAGCACTGATGTAACCGCGGAACTGCAGGCGCACGACGCCACCGGGATCAGCCAGAAGATCGAACTGTCGATCGACATGAACCGCGCGGTTCTGATCGACCCTTCAACCGAAAAAGTGCTTTGAAAAATATGAACCACGGAGGACACGGAGGACACGGAGGAAAGGCAAGGGCAAGGGAAATGCTTGGGTTGGAATATTTCAGTG
>JANOGH010000641.1:0-3073 GCA_031414075.1 Betaproteobacteria bacterium
TCAAAACCTAGAGCCTAGCGCCTCGCCACTTTGAAATTCATCTCCGATGCCTTGCAATCGATCGCCGTCACTCTGTGGGTTGGCGGTCTCTGGGTGATCGGCCTGATCGTGGCGCCATTGCTGTTTCACACGCTGACCGACCGTTCCCAGGCCGGTATGCTGGCCGGGCAGGTTTTCACGATGATTACCTACATCGGGCTCGGCTGCGGCGCTTATTTGCTGCTGTTCAGGCTGGCCCGTTGCGGCGGCCAGGCTTTCAGACAGTTGTTTTTCTGGTCGGCGCTGTTGATGATGGCGCTGGCCGCGGCGGGTCAATTCGGTGTGCAGCCGATCATGGCCAGCCTGAAGCAGCAGGCCCTGCCCGCAGAGGTCATGCACAGCATTTTCCGTGCTCGCTTTGCGGCCTGGCATGGCGTGTCGAGCGTGCTCTATCTGATCGAGTGTGTGCTTGGGATGGTCATGGTTCTGCAGCACGGGCGTGGCCGATAAGCCATCAAGCGCGGTTCTGGAACGTGCGTTTGAGTGCGCGGGGCGGCTTTCTTTTCGATCTTGGCTTCGGCCTCGACGGTAGGTCGGGCTTAGGCCTGTAAACGACGAGGATCTTGCCGATATGCTGGATCGGGGCTGCGTTCAGATCTTCGCAGATTCGTTTCAGAATGTCGGCGCGTGCGTCGTGGTCATCGCCCATCACGCGCACCTTGATCAGTCCGTGGGCGGTCAGGCTGCGGTTTATTTCACCGGCGACCGCCGCTGTCAGGCCGCTGCTGCCGACCAGCACGGTGGGATCGAGGGCATGGGCGCGGGCTTTGAGGGCTCGGCGCTCGACGGGCGAGAGTTGCAGCGACACGGAATTCTCCTTAAACGGGCATTTTAGGCAATGGCGCGGACCAAGACCAGCAAGGCGTGGATGCAGGAACATGTAACCGATGTTTACGTGCGACGCGCAAAGCAGGAGGGTTACCGTTCGCGCTCCGCATACAAGCTGCTGGAGATTCTCGCGAAGGACAAGCTGGTGCGCTCCGGCATGACGGTTATCGACCTCGGCGCAGCGCCCGGCGGCTGGTCGCAGGTGCTGGCCCCACTGGTCGGCGCGAAAGGACAGGTCATTGCGCTGGATATCCTGGAAATGGAGCCTTTGCGCGGCGCGGTCGTGATTCGCGGCGATTTCTCGGTGGAATCCACCTTGGCGCTTCTCGATAAGGAGTTGGGGGATCGCTCCATAGCTCTTGTGGTTTCGGACATGTCGCCCAATATCAGCGGGGTAGGACTCGTCGATCAGGCCCGTTCCATTCATCTGGCGGAGTTGGCGCTGGAATTTGCCCGTGACCGGTTGAAACCGGGCGGGGATTTGCTGGTCAAAGTTTTCCAGGGTGCAGGGCTCGACGAATTCCGCAAGCAGCTTAATGCCGCGTTTGCTTCGGTCGCCGTACGCAAACCGAAGGCTTCGCGCGACCGTTCCAGTGAGTTTTATCTGCTGGCTCGCGGCAGGCGGAAGGTAAGTTGATCCGCATCCGCGGCGCGACACCGCGCACATGCCGGATTCAGTTTAGAATGGCTTCAATGATTGGCGGCTCGAGAGTCGCCGTGGCAAGGAGAAACCTTGAATAATCTCATCAAGAACGTAGCGATCTGGCTGGTCATCGCGTTGGTGCTGATGACGGTCTTCAATCAATTCAGCACGCGCCAGCAGCAGAACACCTCGATGGAGTACTCGCAGTTCATCGAAGAGGTCAAGCAGGGCGATGTCGCCAAGGTCACCATCGAAGGCCGCGTGCTCAAAGGAGTGAAGAGCAACGGAGCCAAGTTCACCACCTATTCGCCGTCGGATCCGTGGTTGGTGTCGGATCTGCTGAAAGCCGGCGTCATCATCGAGGCCAAGCCCGAGGAAGAGCCGTCGCTGTTGGTGAACATATTTGTATCCTGGTTCCCGATGCTGTTGCTGATCGGCGTATGGATATTTTTCATGCGCCAGATGCAGGGCGGCGGGCGCGGGGGCGCGTTTTCGTTCGGCAAGAGCCGCGCGCGCATGCTCGACGAAACGACCAATCCGGTCACGTTTGCGGACGTCGCCGGTTGCGAGGAGGCCAAGGAGGAAGTTTCCGAACTGGTCGACTTCCTGCGCGATCCCAGCAAGTTCCAGAAGCTCGGCGGGCGCATTCCCCGCGGCGCGCTGATGGTCGGCTCTCCCGGCACCGGCAAGACGCTGCTGGCGCGCGCCATCGCCGGCGAAGCCAAGGTGCCGTTCTTTTCCATTTCGGGTTCCGATTTCGTCGAGATGTTCGTCGGCGTCGGCGCGGCCCGCGTGCGCGACATGTTCGAGCAGGCCAAGAAGCATGCGCCGTGCATCGTGTTCATCGATGAAATCGACGCGGTCGGCCGCCAGCGCGGCGCCGGCCTGGGCGGCGGCAACGACGAACGCGAGCAGACGCTGAACCAGTTGCTGGTGGAAATGGATGGCTTCGAAACCGGTGTCGGCGTGATCGTGATCGCCGCAACCAACCGGCCGGATGTGCTTGATCCGGCGCTGCTGCGTCCCGGGCGTTTCGACCGCCAGGTCGTCGTGCCGCTGCCCGACATTCGCGGCCGCGAACAGATCCTCATGGTGCACATGCGCAAGGTGCCGGTCGCGCCGGATGTGCGCCCCGACATTCTCGCCCGCGGCACACCGGGATTTTCCGGCGCCGATCTGGCAAACTTGGTGAATGAGTCGGCATTGTTCGCCGCGCGCGGCAACAAGCGCCTCGTCGACATGGACGATTTCGAGCGCGCCAAGGACAAGATCATGATGGGCGCGGAGCGCAAGTCCATGGTCATGCCGGAGCATGAGCGCCGCAATACCGCGTATCACGAGTCCGGTCATGCGGTCGTTGCCCGGTTGTTGCCGCGAACCGATCCGGTGCACAAAGTCACCATCATTCCGCGTGGGCGCGCACTGGGGATGACCATGCAGCTGCCGCAGGAAGACCGCTACAGCATGGATCGCGAGCAGATCCTGCAGAACATCGCCGTGCTGTTCGGCGGGCGCATCGCCGAAGAAGTGTTCATGAAGCAGATGACCACCGGGGCATCAAAC
>JANOGH010000642.1:0-2470 GCA_031414075.1 Betaproteobacteria bacterium
CGAAAGACCTGCTGCAGATCCAGTGGGATGGCGGTCCGAACGCCAACAGCGATCAGAAGTCGATCTGGGAGAGCATTCGTGCTGCCAGCGAGCAGCCCGGTGCGGTGTTCCGTGAGCATGGAAACGTCGAAACGGGAATGAGCCAGGCGGCCAAAAAAGTGGAAGCCAGCTACGAGTTGCCGTTCCTGTCGCATTCCCCGATGGAGCCGATGAACACCACGGCTGATGTCCGGGCTGACAAGGCGATCATCATTACCCCGACCCAGTTCCAGCAGTTAATCCCGCACGTCGTCGGGGGAGCAACCGGGTTAAAGCCGGAGCAGGTCGAAGTGCATACCACGTTCCTCGGCGGCGGTTTCGGTCGTCGCGTGGAAGTGGACTATGCAATCGATGCCGCTGAAATCTCCAAGGCGGTCGGCGCACCGGTAAAGATGGTGTGGAGTCGCGAAGACGACATGACGCATGACTCCTATCGTCCTGCCAGCCTGATGAAACTGGCTGCCGGGTTGGATGCAAGCGGCAAGCCTGTCGCCATGCGGTTCCATTCGACCAGCCCCTCGATCTCAGCGCGTTTGTTCCCGAGCATCGTCAAGGATGGTATCGATCCGTTCGCGGTTGAAGGGATCGACAACTATCCCTACGCGACTCCCAACATGAAGCTCACTTACGTGATGCACGACGCTGGCGTGACGCCGGGTTATTGGCGTGGGGTGTCGCACAATCTGAACGCGGTCGCGCTCGAGTGCTTCGTCGACGAGCTTGCGAACGCGGCCGGGAAAGATCCGATTCAGTATCGTATCGACATGCTCGACATGGGATCGACCAAGCATCAGTGGTCGGGCCTGTCCGCGGGTGTGCCGGTCGGCGCCCGCATGAAGAGGGTTCTGGAAGAAGTACGTGCCAAATCGGGCTGGGGCAAGAAATTGCCGGACGGCCGGGGCATGGGGGTCGCGGTGATGTAAGGCTACAACACCGTGATCGCGATGGTCGCTGAAGTGAGCGTGTCCTCCAACTACGACGTGACCGTAGAGAAAGTTACGGCTGTTGTGGACGCCGGTACCCTGGTGCATCCGGATCAGGCGCTGGCACAGATGCAGAGCACGATCAACTTCGGTCAATCGGCCTGCATGTGGGGTGAAATCACCATCAAGAATGGCGGCGTCGAACAGACCAACTTCGACATGTACCGAGTCGCTCGTATAAATGAGAATCCGAAGGTTCTGGATATTCACTTCATCAAGAGCGACAGCACGCCCGGCGGTTTGGGCGAGCCAGGCACCGCGGTGATTCAGCCGGCTATCGGCAATGCGATTTTTGCCGCCAGCGGCAAGCGCTGCCGTACCCTGCCGTTCACCCCGGAAAACATCAAGGGCTCTGCCTAAGGTGTAGTCAGCCCGGCCGATATGGCCGGGCGACCGGTGTTTTCTTCGACCCCCCGGCGGTTACCGCCGGGGGGTTTTTGTTGGCATTGTGCGGTTGGCCTGGATTAGAATCGTTATTCCCGTTCGAGTAGAACGGTCGTGAACAAGGCAGGCGTCATGGATAGTGTGGATTTGCAAGTTTTGCGCAGCAGTGTCGCGTGGCTCGATGAGGGCCATCGCGTGATTCTCGCCACCATCGTCGAGACTTGGGGGTCCTCCCCGCGGCCCGCCGGCGCAATGCTTGCGATTCGCGGCGACGGTCTGGTTGCGGGTTCGGTATCCGGCGGTTGTGTGGAGGACGATCTGATCCTTCGTATCCGCAACAAGTCGTTGGCGATCGACAAGCCCGAAATTGCTTCCTATGGAATCAGCAAGGATGAAGCCACGCGCTACGGCCTTCCCTGCGGCGGCAAGCTGGAACTGGTGCTGGAGCCGGTCGGCGATAAACGGCGCCTGACGGAACTGCTGGAGCGCGTCGATCGCCATGAGCTGACTGCCCGTACGCTGGATATGCGGAGCGGCGAAGTGACGTTGCAGCCGGCAAACCGGGCGGACAACACGCTGAGTTTTGATCGCAAGCGGCTGACGACGGTGCATGGGCCGCGCTGGCGCCTGCTGATCATCGGGGCAGGGCAGCTTTCGCAATATCTGGCGCAGATGGCGCAGGCACTCGACTACAGCATTACGGTCTGCGATCCTCGCGAGGAGTACGCCGATACCTGGAACGTGGAAGGTGCCATTCTCGATCGCGGCATGCCCGATGACGTGGTGGTGGCGATGAATCTCGATTCCCACAGCGCGGTCGTTGCGGTGACCCACGATCCCAAGCTCGATGATCTGGCGTTGATCGAGGCGCTCAAGTCCCCGGCGTTTTACGTCGGCGCGCTGGGCTCGCGGCTCAACTCGCAGAAACGGCATGAGCGCCTGATGATGTTCGATCTGTCCGAAGCGGAACTCAGCCGTCTTCATGGACCCATCGGGCTGAACATCGGCAGTAAGACTCCGCCCGAAATTGCCGTGTCGATTCTGGCGGAAATGACAGGGGTGCG
>JANOGH010000643.1:0-2402 GCA_031414075.1 Betaproteobacteria bacterium
GTTTGATGCCAAGGCGCTGTCCGGGCTTGAAACCGCCAAAGGGTCAACCGCGCCGGTCTCGATCGACCGCAATGAAAAGCGCTGATGCCTTGCCGCCCCTGCAGTTAGACAGAGTCCAATTCCTGTCCTATAATCGGCGCCATGTCATTGAAGTACATCCGAGAAAATCTGGCTGGCAAGCTGCGCGCGCACGGGATCAATCCAACCCACCAGCGCCTTGAAATTGCGCACGCCTTGTTTTCCCGCTGCGAACACCTTTCGGCGGACCAGATCATGGCGATCGTCAATGAACGCCACTCCGAAACATCCAAGGCCACGGTCTACAACACGCTCAATCTCTTTCTCGACAAGAAACTCATCCGGGAAGTGATCGTCGATCCGAACAAGGTCTTCTACGACCCGAATACGTCACCGCACTATCATATGTATGACGTCGAGTCCGGCAGGCTCACGGACATCGATGCCGCCCCTGTCCGCGTTTCCGGATTGCCGTCGCTGCCTGCCGGCATGGTCACCGAGGGCATGGACATCGTCATCCGCGTGCGTCCCGCGGACTTCCCGCACTAGAAGCTGCGATTAAGGACCAGATTGAACTGGAGATAACGGAGTTGGATAGAAACTTTCCGTTTTTCCTTAACTTTCTGTTCAGTGCAGGTTGATCCCGCATTCATCCTGTCAATCCTGTTCATCCTGTCAAATCATCAAGAGCTGAAGGGCAGGACAGGATTAACAGGATGAACATGATGAAACCGGATTCTGATCGTTTTTTCACCGGCCGGTGAATGAAGGCTGGCGTTTTTCCATGAAAGCGGCCACGCCCTCGCGGAAGTCCGCACTTTTCCCCGCTTCGCGCTGCAGATCGCGTTCGAGATCGAGTTGCTGATCGAAAGTATTGTTGGCCGAAGCATAGATCGCGCGCTTGGTCAGCCCCAGCGCCCGGGTCGCCTGTCCGGCCAGTTGTCGCGCCAGCGCCGTGGCTTCAGTCATGAGCTGATGGTCGTCGACGCATTTCCAGATCATTCCCCATTGTTGCGCCTGTTCCGCGCTTATTTTCTCCGCAAGCATCGCGGCCGCCATTGCGCGCGCGGTGCCGACCAGGCGTGGCAGCGTGTACGTGCCGCCCGCATCCGGGATCAGACCTATACGACTGAACGCCTGGATGATTTGCATGGCGTGCTTCAGATCTGCATGCATTGCGCCGGTGAAGGAATTCAGTTTGTCCGGACGGTTCAAGGTAATCGTCGCGACCCCCGCGGCGATATCCAATAAAATGGCATCGAATTTCACTGGCGTTTTCCTTTACTTGGCTTCGTCCGCGGCTGCGGCCGTCGGCGGATTATAAAACTCAACCGGAAGGACAGGTCATGACCTACGAGAATATCATCGTCGAAACCCGCGGCAAGGTCGGACTCATCACGCTCAACCGCCCCAAGGCGCTGAACGCGCTGTCGCCGGACCTGATGCGCGAAGTGGCCGCCGCGCTCGACGCCTTCGAAGCCGACGAGAATATCGGCTGCCTCGTGGTTACCGGCAGCGAAAAAGCCTTTGCCGCCGGTGCCGACATCAAGGCCATGAAAGAAAAAACCTACATGGACGTCTACCAGGAAGATTTCATCACTGCCGAATGGGAGCGCCTCACGCGCTGCCGCAAGCCGGTGATCGCTGCGGTGGCGGGTTTTGCGCTCGGCGGCGGATGTGAACTGGCCATGATGTGCGATTTCATCATTGCGGCGGACAATGCGAAATTCGGTCAACCCGAGATCAACCTCGGCATCATCCCCGGCGCTGGAGGAACCCAGCGGCTGCCGCGTTTCGTCGGAAAATCCAAAGCCATGGAAATGGTGCTGCTCGGCCAGGCACGCCTGATGGATGCCGCCGAAGCCGAGCGCGTCGGCCTGGTGAGCCGGGTCGTGCCGTTGGCGGAACTGATGAACGAGGCGCTGAAGACCGCGGCAAAGATTTGCGAATTGTCCCTGCCGGTCGTGATGATGGTCAAGGAATCGGTCAACCGTGCCTTCGAGACAACGCTCGCGGAAGGCGTCCGGTTCGAGCGGCGCCTGTTTCACTCCGGCTTTGCGATCGAAGACCAGAAGGAGGGCATGGCCGCCTTCATCGAAAAGCGCAAACCCGTCTTCAGGAATCGCTGACGTTACACCTTACACCTCACCGCAAAGGCGCGAAGGCGCAAAGGGAGCGCAAAGAAAAACACTGCAGAGAGAGTGAATTGCTGAAAGAAGCCCGGCAAACGATAGCGGGGAAAGACCACCATCACCGCGCAATCAGTTGCCCTGACCATTTTGACGCTCCTCCGTTGCGCATTTGTTCATTCCCGGGGTTTGCTCTCCTTCGCGTTTCCTTTGCGCCTTCGCGCCTTTGCGGTTAAGCGTTAGACCTGGGTTGTG
>JANOGH010000644.1:0-1749 GCA_031414075.1 Betaproteobacteria bacterium
GGTTCGCTACCACGCACCCGCCTTCAAACCCACTTACTTTTTTCGTTTTTCCTCGGCGTCCTCCGCGTCCTCTGCGGTGAGAGAGTTGATGGGGGAATTTATTTCTTGAGTTGCACGCCCGGCGGGAGCTGGAACAGGAGCTTGTCCGGCTTGCGGTCGGGTTCGTAGCGCACGAAGCGCATCGCGTATTCGTAGTCGGGAGATTTCACCGTAATCTGCAGGGGTGTGTCGTTTGTCTTCAGGAACAGCGTGACTTCGCGGTCGGCAATGTCGAGCCGCAATACTTTGCATGTGAAGCCGTCGACGTTCTGGGCCGGCAACTCTCTGGCACCGTTCTCGCGGAAGTATTCCAGCTCACGCCCGAACTCAAGTCCGCGCAGTTTCTCGGATTTCTCCGACGCGAACAACGGGAAGTGGATCTTGTAATTCGGCCCGGGATCGACCGTATGCTGCGCCTGGTCAATATTGCGATCGATGATCCAGATGTCAGGCTCGGCGACGATGATCAGGCCGTGAACTTTGCTCTGCGGATTCGGCGCATCCTCAAAGCGAAGATACTTCAGGCCGATGCGCCAGACTTTCTTCGTCTGCGCGTCGAAACTGTCGGCGGCAATCTGCTTGCCGGCGAGCCGGTATTCGACGTAAAGCATTTTGTCGTCATCGGCTTGCGCCGCGACCGGCAACAGCAGAAAAAATAATGCGGCAAGGAATCGTGACATGGCAGGAATGTGTTTGTGGAAAATATTGAGGGAAGTCTACAACGGATAGCCCGGCGATATCTGCCAAGGTTTGTCGTGCCTCGGAGACAGGGGCCTCTATGGTTTGGCGGCTAGAGCTCGATCGGCCAGTTGATGCCGGCGGTGACGCCGCCGTCAACTCGAAGCGTCTGGCCGGTGACGAACGCGGACGCAGGCGAGGCCAGATAGATCGCCGCGCCGACCAGTTCCTTTACGTCGCCCAGCCTGCCGAGAGGCGTGCTGGTCTTCGCCCATGTGGCCATTTTTTCCTGTTCCCACATTTTTTTCGACAGCGCGGTCGGGAAAAATCCCGGCGCGATCGAGTTCACGCGCACGCCGTGTTTCCCCCATTCGTTCGCGAGCGAGCGTGTCATCATCAGTACGCCGGCCTTGCTGATCGCATAAGGCGTGACCCCGGCCAGCGGCGCATAGGTATTCAGCGAGTCGACATTGATGATTGCACCGGACCTGCGCTCGATCATGTGGCGGCCCACGCCTTGTGCCAACACGAAGGCGCCGCGCAGGTTGATGTTAACGATCCAGTCGTATTCCTCGATCGTGTAGTTCTCCGCCTTCATGCGCTTGTTCACGCCCGCCACGCTCACCAGCGTGTCGACGTGACCGAATGTGTCGATGACGTTCTTCACCAGTTTCGCGACGTCTTCCGGCCTGGCGACATCGCATACCTCGAAGGCAACCGCATGCTTGCCATGGGAGATTTCCTTCGCGGTCTGCTCGAGAGTATTCGCTTCGCGTCCGGCAATAATCACCTTTGCGTCGCGCTCCGCAAATCCTTCCGCCAACGCGCGTCCAATGCCACGGCTCGCTCCCGCCACCAGCACGACCTGATCCGCTACCGAAAACAGCTTGTCCTGCATTTTTTCTCCCTTTTTATTTAATCTTTATTTAAACCCAACACGGAGGCACAGAGAGCACGGAGGACACAGAGAAGCACAGGAAAAGAAATTGTCGTGGGAGGTAGTTCAGCCGACACAAAGCCGAAACAGTGTTG
>JANOGH010000645.1:0-8785 GCA_031414075.1 Betaproteobacteria bacterium
ACCATCGCGAAATTCCTTTTCCCGTCCGGGCACTGCGGCGAGTCCGCGGTCTCCGCGATCCCAGACGCCCATCGGCGCATCGAACAACACCATTTTCAGCGCATTGGACCGCAATCGCGCCGACAATTCTGTCATCGCATAGTCGTAAGGCACCTGGAACTCGACAGCTTTGAAGCCGGCAGCGGCGGCCGCTTCGAATCGATCGAGAAAAGGCAGTTCACTGAACAGGTAATGCAGGTTGGCGGCAAATCGAGGCATGTAATCGAAATCTCCGTGGCATAACTTCAGCCTGGATAAAGTGGGTTCGAAGGGTAGGCACGCTGGCGATCGCAATCGAATCCATGTATACAATCGGCACACGAAAAGCAAGTCAGCATCTACTCCTTCGTTACTCGAATTGGAGAATCGTCGTGGGAAAAAAGAGCGTCAAGAAGACGGGTCCGGACGGCAGGACCAGGAAGCACGGCAAGAAAAAGAAAGCCACGACATCTCCGATCGAGGACGCGCTCGCCTGTCCTCCCTCTGCAAGATTTTTTCATGAACTCGTCGTCGGCAACGGCATCGGCGAGAGCGCCGTCGAGGACGCGACCGAAGCTTATCGCAAGGCGTGGGAGTCGCGCCGCGAGAAGGCTCTCGATGCCGCGCAGAAGCACGAGCACGAGGGCGGCAAGAACTGTGGCGCCGGCGAACACCTTGTTCTTGGACCTTTTTTCGCGCCGCAGTCGTGGCGAATCGAAAACGAAGATCCGCAGCGAGCCACGACGTGGAGCTGGCTCGGGTTTCAATCCGTGCACTTCTGTCGCAAGAAATAATTTGTCGCTCATCGGCGACGAGAGAATTACTGGAGCGTTTTTCGTGCGCAGCGATATCCACAAATTCTGTGGATAACCTTGTGGATTGCACACGGCATTCCGAGCAAACGTGTATTGCTGCTTATCGTCTCGTTAGGGCTGCTCAATTTTTCAGCAATCCGGTTTTCAACATCGGTGTTGCCCAAAATAGTTTGCTGAACTAAAAAAAACACAAGGGGATTTTCAATTCATGCGCATCACCGACATCCGCACCATTGCCGTCGAAGTCAAACTGCCCAAGCCGGTTTACGACGCCAACTACACCATGGCGACAAAGCCGGCACTTCTTGTCGAAGTTGAAACGGATCAGGGCCTTGTCGGTTTGGGCGAGGCCGCGCACTTCGGCGGACCGATGGCATCGACCGCGCAAGTCATCGAGCACGAGTTACGCAACTATCTGATCGGACAGGATCCGCGCCACATCGAGTACCTGTGGGAAACGATGCATCGTCGTGCGTACAAGCATGCACGTGGCGGCATCGTCATTGCCGCGATCAGCGGCATCGACATCGCGCTCTGGGACTTGCGCGGCAAGATGGCCGGCATGCCGTTGTGGCAGTTGCTTGGGGGATATAGAAAGCGCGTGCCCGCTTACGCAACCGGCGGCTTCTATTCGGAAGGTAAAGGCGTCAAAGAGTTGTCGCGGGAAATGGAGTCTTACGTCAAGCACGGTTTCCGCGCAGTGAAAATGAAAATCGGGCGCAACCCCGGCATCGAGCTGTCGCCGTTACGCGTGATGGACAACGCCGGTCGATGCGAAGTCACGCTGGAACAAGACCTGAAGCGCGTCGCCGCGGTGCGCAACGCGATCGGGCCGGATATCAAGCTGATGGTGGATGCCAACGGCGCCTGGGATGTGCCCACCGCGGTGAAGATGGGTCGGGCGATGGAGCGCCACGACATTTACTGGTACGAAGAGCCGGTATCACCGGACGACATCGCCGGGAGCGCCGAGGTTGCCTCCAAGGTTGGTATCGCGGTCGCTGGATATGAAACCTGCAGCTACGGCATTGTCGATTTCAACGACTACATCAAGGCGCGCGCCGTGCACTTCGTGCAACCCGACGTCGCCTGGGCCGGAGGCCTGACGGAAACGCTGAAGATCGCGCATATGGCGCAGGCGGCAAACCTGCCTATCGCCCCGCACATCCACGGCTCCGCGGTGGCGGTGGCGGCCGCAGTCCATCTACTCGGCGCAGTGCGCAACGGCTCCATGGCGGAGACCGTGTATCCCGCTCACGCGCTCATGAATGAACTGGTCAAGGAGCCGTTGCTGGTGGACAGGAAAGGCGACATCACCTTGTCCGGGCGCCCGGGCCTCGGAATCGAACTCGACCCCAAGATCGTGAAGAAATATCGCGTCAAGTAAACAGATGTAACTGCGCTAACCGCAAAGGCGCGAAGGCGCAAAGGGTACGCAAAGAAAAACTGGAATATCTGCGCGAACGATTACCCCACCTCTCCCACAGATAGGAACTAACGGGCCTCCGAAAAGAATTCTTTTGCTTTCCTTTGCGCGGCTTTCTTTGCGCCTTCGCGCCTTTGCGGTGAAGAGTGAAATAGATATAAGTTCTATTTCCTGGGTTGCCAGTTGCGAGCGAATGGCGTCTCATATCGGGCGCCATCGCGCGCTCCGGATCATTCCGGACTGTTCCGGATCGTGAGTCCGAATCAATTCCCGCCGTCACCGAACGGCGCCTTGACAGGGCGGGGGACGGCACCTATTCTCGCCCCGGCCCTCACAATAAGAATCCACCTCACGCTCCATTGTCATGACCGATGCCCTGCTCTACCTCGTCTCCGCCTTCTGGATCGGCGCCGTTCACGCCGCGACGCCGGGTCACGGCAAGACCATCGCCGCCGCCTATATCGTCGGCGCGCGCGGCAGGCCCGTCGATGCGGTGATCCTTGGAGTATTCGTGACGCTGTCTCACACCAGCGGCATCGTGCTGGTGGGCATCCTCGCGTCGATCGGCATGCCAGGCATGGTGCCGCAAAGAATCGAGGCCTGGCTCGCGCTGATCACGGGTGTGCTGGTCATTGTCATCGGTCTGTGGACGCTGTGGACGCAAAGGGAATTGATCATGCAACTGCAAGGCGTGCCGCCGCTGCCGCATGCGCCTGACCATGCCGAGATGCGCTTTCGTCCGCACACGCAAGATCACGATCATGGGCATGGCCATCATCAGCACCGCCATGATCATGCACACGGTGCTGAGCACGATCACTCACTCGATCACAGCCACGGCGATGATCACGGCCACGGCGGCAATCACACTCATGGCGGCCACCCAGCCCACGGCGATCATCCAAAACGTGACGAAGAAGCGGGTTATCACAGCCACGGCTGGGGCTTCAAGCACACGCACGATCTGAAACTCGCGACCACCAACCGCCCCGGCCTGTGGGTGTTGATCGGGCTGGGTGTGGCCGGCGGTTTGCTGCCCGATCCGGCTGCGCTCGCCATCCTGCTCAATGCGCTCGCGCAGGGGAAAGTCATGCTGGGACTGGGAACGGTCGTGGTATTCAGCATCGGCTTTGCCGCCACGCTGGTGATCGTCGGCGTCGTCGCCGCGAAAGTCGGGCAGAAGATTCTCGACTGGCTCGCAGGTCCCTGGGCGATGCGAATTCAGGTCGGCACGTCGCTGCTGATCATCGTCGTCGGCGTAATACTTTCTTTCGGCGCCTGGCGCACGCTCAGTTCGCTCGCGTGAGGCACCTCGTCCCTGCGAAGCCCTCGTTCCTCGCCCCTCATCCCTGCGCCGCTATTTCTTCGCAGCGCCTGCTTTCAACTTGCCGACGTAGCCGCTGATATCGGCATACCAGACATTGCCGGCCTTATCTACCGCGACTGTATAAGGTCTCGCGTCCGGGCGCGGAAGCTGGAAAATCTTCATCTGACCCTCGCGCAGTCGGCCGATGGCGTGGTGGCGCAGCAACCCGAACCAGACCGAGCCGTCCGGCGCGATCGCGATCCCTGACAACCCCGCCCAATCGGTACCAGGCACGTCGAATTCGGTGAATTTGCCGTCGGCAAACTTGCCGACCTTGTTACCGCGGAACTCCACGAACCACACGTTGCCTTTTTGATCCACCGCAATGTCGGTCGGCGAGCTTCCGCGAGTCGGCACTTCGTATTCGGTCATGGCCCCGCCTGGAGCGATCCTAAGCAACTGGTTGCCGCTTTGCAGAGCTGCCCACACGTTGCCCTTCGCATCCACGGTCACGCCGTAAGGACCGCCGCGCACGTTCCTTATTTCGTAGCGGGTGAGCTTGCCATCCTTGAGCCGCGTGATGCTATAGGCAGTGCCCTCGGCGAACCAGATCGCGCCGTCCGGCGCGACCGCCAACCGCCCCAGGCGCGCGATCGCCGTATCGAGTGGAAACGATGCCAGCTTGCCGTCCGGTGAGATGCTTGCGATAGCCTGGTCCAGCGCATCCGTATACCAGACGACGCCGTTGCCATCCACACCGAGGCCGATCGGTTCCACATTGTTGCGCTTACCCGTAATTACCCGTTCCAATTTGCCGTCGCGCAGTCTGCCGAGAGCATTGGCGGAATCCATGGTGAACCAGACCGAGCCATCCGGCGCGATGGCCAATGCGGTCGGGATGTCGGTCTTCTCCTGCATAGCGTATTCGGCGAATTCGCTTTTCGGCGTGGGGCCATACTGCCAATAGGCGTATCCGCCTGCGAGGGCGACAATCGCAGCCGCCGCGATAAACAGGAAGAATTTGTTCTTGTTCACTGTGTAAATCTCCGGTTCTTTTCCAAAGTGAGGCTCAGGCCCGGGCCCGAATGAGCCAACGCACTCCGAATCCACCCAGTACCATCAGGAGTGCAAGCAATGCGGCACCGCCTGCAAGGCTCACCGGATCGAGTTGCGCGAGCAGATTGGCCCCACCCTGGGCCCGGCGCCACATCTCGGTGTAAGGGGCCAGCGAAAACCCGACGTAAAGCGTCTTGGCGTCGTGCGGGTCGCGGACCAGTAGGCCGGCCTCAAGATGCAGCGGCAAGTTTCCCTCCACCAGCACCCATGCCTGACCGCTGTCGGTGCTGCGCAGGACGCCACGGTGGGTGGCAAGCACGATCGTCCTTCCCTCATCGGCCACGACGATGCCGCGAATCGAGGTGTCGCGCTCGGGGAACGGTTTTCCCACCGGCTTCCAACTCACCCCATAGTCTTCGCTTGCGAACATCTGATCCGCGGCGGCCACCCACAGTTTTCCGCCAAGTGCCAGCGAATCCACCCGATCGCGAGGAAGTCCCGCGTCACGCGGTTGCCAGGTCGCGCCGTTGTCCCGGCTGGCCCAGATGCCTCCCCGGATCGCCGCCAGTACAATTTCCTGCGGTAACGTGACCACGACCAGCGCGGTAACCGCAGCCTCGGGCAGACCCCCGTCCGACGTCGACCACGTGTGCCCGCGATCGTCACTCGTGAACACGCCGCGCTCGCCGGCCAGATACAGGCGCCGCGACCCCGCCGCGATCGCCCGCGCCGGAGCCGCGCCGGCTGGCGCGAGCGTATCGCGCCAGATCGAGCCGTCCTCGCTGAAATAGATGCGGCTGGCAGTGGAGGCGATTGCCCCTTTCCCGTCGTCATCGAAGCGCACCGCATAGACGGGGCCGTCGAATTGCACTCCCGGTTCCTGTGCCCAGTCGCGACCGCCGTTCTTCGAGCGCAGCAGCCGCGTGTCAGTGCCGTAGAGCAGATGATTGGCGTTCTTCGGGTTGACCGCGAGCGCGAGTGCGGCGCCGATGAAAAGTCCCGCATCCGCCGGAAACCAGGTGGCCCCATTATCGCGGGAGCGGAACAGCCCCCCCCACGCGCTCGCATCGTGCGCAAATGCGACCGCCGGCACCAAGGCAGCCAGAAACATCAGCAGAGTCGTTGCGGATCGAATAAACACGATGACAGAAACCGGGCGAGCAAAAAAAAGCGAGGAGCCGATTGGCTCGGCTCCTCGCACTGGAGTGTACTACTTGCGGTCAGCCGCTTACGGCTTGCGCGACTTCTCTCCTGGCGCCAGCGCGATTTCCGCCAGGCGGCCGCCATTCATGCCCACCCAGTGGTTCTTGGTGATCGGGTACTTGTCGGAGTAAGACAGCGGCTCGTGAGCCGAAACGCAGTTCTGGTAGCCGCCGGTCACCTTGTAGCATTTCTCGTAGGCGAGGAACTGCTGGACCGAGTCGGTCTGCTGGATGTTGGCCACTTCCCAGTCCCGGATCGCTTCCCAGGAAGAGTAGGCATCGGAACCGAACATCAGCTTGCCGATCGGAGTGTTGACTTCCAGAAGTTGCGAGCCGGCGGTATGGGCGCGGTGCGCGGCATGAATCTTCACGCCGGGCATTACATCCATGTCGCCGTCCACAATCATGGCTTTGCCCGCAAGAACCTTACCGTAGATCGAGGCGACAGTCTTGGACGGATACCCGCAGGCAGGAGTGCGGTTGCAACCCCCGGGCGAGTCGTTGACGGCACTGATGCGCGGATGCGGATAGTTGAGCGCCCACTCGATGCCCTTCAGCTCTTCCCTCTGGATGTACAGGATCGCATTCGGAAACTCATCCAGCGAGCCGGCATGATCCCAGTGACCGTGGCCGACGATCACCTTGCTCACATCCTTGGCGTCAAAGCCCAGCTGAGTGATCTGCTTGGACAGTGGTGACCAGTGTCCGGTGCCGGTTGCCTTGTGGTAATCGGTCCAGTTCCAGCCGTTGTCGTACAGAATCAGTTCCTTGCCGCACTTGATGACGCCGACGTTTACAGGCAGGTCGACCTTGTTGACATTGTTGCGCGGATTGTCGCTGCCCTGAACAAAAGAGCGGTCCGGATGGAACATGCCGAACGGCACGTTCATGAAGCGACTATTCTCAACCAGCCACGCCGAGCAGACTTGCGCCTGCGCAACCGGTGCCGCCAACGTCGCCGCAGCAGCAAGGCCCGCGGCAACCAACGCGTGTTTCATACTTTTTTTCATTTCTTACTCCTCCTTGACGATTGGACTGCTCGATGCGACTTCTTCATTATTCTCTGACCCGTGTCACCCGACACCGATCCGAAAAACTTTGATTAGTTCGGTTTGTATTCGCCCGGCCACAAGGCGTCACCCACCTTAAGCGTCAGGCCTGCCGCCTTGTCCGACATTCCGTGCGCCTCGATCAGGTGCCGATCGAGACCGTCGTCCGCCACCTTGACCATTGTCACCGATGAACTGCGATACAGCATTATCGCGTCAGTATATTCTTGGTGCAACTCCCGCATGGACGCCGGCGGCTGCAGTTTGTTCACCCGTGCCAACGCTGCGTCGAACGTCGGCGTCAGTGGCGCCACCCGCGCCTTGACCCCTGCGCGCTTTATGTCGCCCATCTTGTAGGCAATCCCGGCGAAGGCCATATTCACCGCGTTTTGCTTGACCAACGCGTGAATCGGCCACAACGCCTGCGCGTAAGTTTCTTCGGCCGCAGTCATCGCCGGGCGCTCGGTAAGTCCACCGAACGCCGAATTGACCTCGACCTGCTGTTCCTTCGGCTTGGCAGTTTCGCGAACTGCTGCTACCGCGACCAGCGCAATCAGCCCCACCACCAGCGCACCGACACCAAAACCTTTAAGTACTGCGACTTGGGCCGTACGCTCCCACCCGCTCACCTGTGTTTGCATCGCGAAAATTTAATCCTGTTCGTGATTGGGCGTCAATGCTGCGCCGCACTAGCTATCTCTTACGTTCTAACAACTCATCTTACTGCGGAGTCCACTTCGGATTCTCCCCGAAAAGGCCATCCACATAGCCGATGTAATAAATCAAAAACAATCCGAAGCCAAGCGACAGCAAACCCGATGCGACGCGCAGGTAGGCATTGAAGCGTGGAAAGCGTCCCATGGAGTAGGCGAAAGGCGCAGCGATGGCCACCGTGATCAGCATCATGCCGGCGACGGTGCCCACTCCAAAAAGAAACAGGTACAGCATTCCCCACCACGGATCCTCGATCGCAGTCAGCACCAGAAGTGCAACGGCAGCAGATCCGGCAAGACCATGCACGATGCCGACAACCAGCGGGCGCGCCATCTGGTACAAGCCGATGCCGCCCAGCTTGCGATCGAGCCACGCCTGGGGCGTCTGCTCCTCGTTATGCCCATGCGCATCCTGCCCGTGTCCGTGCAGATGACTGTGAGCGTAGTCGCCGTGCGCATGGGTATGCCCGTGAGGGGAAGATCCCGGCGCAACATTGTCGCGTATCCACTGGTTGAGTCCGGTCAGGTTCAAAAAACCAAGCAGCACCAGCATCACGCCAACGGCGAATTCCATCGCCAGCCCTGCGCGCGGGGGGATCGTGATGGTGAACAAGATGATCGCGCCGCCGACCAGGGCCACCGTCAGCGTGTGCCCGACCCCCCAGAGCGCCCCGATCATGGCGGCGCTGCGCATCGAGCGCTGCCGGCTGACGATCGTGGAGATGGCAATAACGTGGTCGGCATCGGTAGCATGGCGCATTCCGAGGAAGAAGCCGACAGCAAGCAGCGAAAGGGTGGTAGTGCCCAAGGCAGGGAAACCGGCTGACAATCGTTTTGGTTTTGAAGCGCGGTGAAACTACTCCCGGGCTTGTGCCGCGTCAAGCTTCGTCATGAAAATCATGAAATGCAATTGCGGGTTTTGCGCAGGGCCGATTCAATGAAATTACTCGATAATGGCGGCCACGTCCAGAATGCCTGAATTTACCAAGGACCCGGCCATGACAACACGCCCTCCGAAAGGCGGTTTCGCCTTGCTTGCCCTGCTTCTCGCCCCGCTTGCCTGTATCGCGGCGGCAGACTGGACCGGCGATCTGACACCCATCAGTCAGGAGGACTGGAATGCGCAACGCGCCGCCCATCTGCTGGAACGCGCCGGCTTCGGCGGAACCCCTGAGGAAATCGCGCAGTTCGCGGCGATGA
>JANOGH010000646.1:0-3671 GCA_031414075.1 Betaproteobacteria bacterium
CAGTCATCCGCACACAAGCAACAGTTTGCCGCGACCTTCTCGTCCCGGTATGTTTCTTGTGTTTCCTTTGCGCCCTTTGCGTTCCTTTGCGTCCTTTGCGTCAACGATCCTGATGGCTGGCCCCCGGCCAGCTATTTCCAACGCACGCGAGCGGGCTTTCGGTAACATTATGGCCAAACAACCAAGCCGCCTTGCCAGTTGATCAAAATCAAGGACGCTGATCCGGTCATCGTCGAGAATACGAACCGGAGTGCCAATCAGAAAGGACAGCAAATGACTTTTCGCCCGCCGATCATCGCTGTAATGCTGGCGCTGCCCTTTGCCGCCCTGGCTGACGAACCCGCAAACGGCGAAAGCATCTTCAAGGCCAAATGCCAGGCCTGTCACGCGCTGAACGCGGTGCAGGGCCTGCTGATGCCCAAGCCGCCGGCGGAACGACCGGCCTATCTGAACAAGTTTCTCAAGGGTCACCCGGCAAAACTCAACGAGGACGAGAAAAAGGTCGTGATCGACTTCCTGTCCCGCCCCTAAGACTAATCCGGGCGCGGCGCGCCGGGTGTCACACAATCACGGCAGTTTGTCCCATTCGTCATGCCGCTGCCTGCGTTCCGCCCGGTAGTTGGTCACCTCCAATCGCAAGCCATCCGGATCGCTGAAAAAGATCGCATGGTAATCGGCCGCGTATTCCGGGTAGAGCTTCGACCCTGATGCATCGATTCCTGCTGCTCGCACCTTTCTGGCCGTTTCCTCCACATCCGCCGCGTCTTCGACACGAAAGCACAGGTGATGTAACCCCGGGGAATACGGATCATGTTCGGATTTGCTTCTGGCCGGACGCAGAACGTAACCGAAGTGCCGATTGAAATACTGGATGTGCGGGGCGCCGTCGATCGTAAACGAATTTTTCCTGAACCCCAGGATGGGCATGACCTGGTCGTAAAAGATTTCGGAGCGGGCGACATCGCTCACCGAGATGTAGAGGTGGTCTATTCCTATGACTTCGGGCATGGCGGTGGTCACGGCAGCAGGCTTTCGCGCCCGGCTTTCGGTACCATTATGCCCAAACATATGACCAGCCTGCTGGGAGGAGATGTTGTGACTGATTTCGTTCAGCCGGGAGCGGCGGCATGAGTATTCTGCTCGGCTGCGTCGCCGACGATTTTACGGGTGCCACCGATCTGGCCAACACGCTCGTCAAGGCCGGCATGCGCACCGTGCAGTTGCTCGGCGTGCCGCGCAAGGGCCTGAAAGTGCCCGAGGCCGATTGCATCGTTGTCGCGCTCAAGTCGCGCAGCAATCCCGCCGCCGAGGCGATCACGATGTCGCTCGCTGCGCTGGACTGGTTGCGGCAGCAGGGCGCGCGGCAGCTCTACTTCAAGTATTGCTCGACTTTCGATTCCACTGACAAGGGCAATATCGGCCCGGTCGCCGATGCGATGCTCGATGCGATCGGTGCGGACTTTACGGTGTTCAACCCGTCTTTCCCGACCAACAAGCGCACGGTCTACAAAGGCTGCCTCTTCGTCGGTGATGAGTTGCTCTCTGAATCCGGCATGCGGCACCATCCGCTCACGCCGATGACCGATCCGTCACTGGTGCGCGTGCTGCAGCGGCAGACCAGACACAAGGTCGGGCTGGTGCAGTATTCGACCATCGTCAAAGGCGCCGCGGCGATTCGCACTGCGCTCGACGATCTGCGCAAGCAGGGCATCCGTCATGCCGTGCTCGATTCCATCACCGATGATCACCTGATGATGCTCGGCGAAGCCTGCGCGGACATGAAGCTGGTCACCGGCGGCTCCGGCATGGCGATGGGCCTGCCCGCCAATTTCATCCGGCAAGGCCTCATGAAAAGCGGTCAGCGTGCGATGCTGCCGCCAGTGACCGGTCCGACAGTCGTAATTGCGGGCTCGTGCTCGGTCGCCACGCAGGGCCAGGTCGCGCTGATGAAAAAAGATCACGAAGCCTACGAACTGGCGCCGATGGCGATCGCCGCTGGGCGCGATGTCGCGCAGGAGGCGCTCGACTGGGCATCGACGCGGCTCTCGGAAAAACCGATCCTGATTTACTCCACTGCCACCCCGGAGCTTGTGCAAGCCGTGCAGGATAAACTCGGACGCGAACATGCCGGTTCGATGGTGGAGGAAACATTCGGCAAGATCGCGAAGGGACTGGTCGCGAAAGGCGCGCGCAGGCTGCTCGTCGCCGGTGGTGAAACCGCCGGAGCGGTAGTCGGCGCGCTCGGCGTAGAAGGGCTGGCCATCGGACCGGAAATCGATCCGGGCGTGCCGTGGACGTTCTCGATCGGCGAACCGTCGCTGGCGCTGGCGCTCAAATCCGGTAACTTCGGCACCCCCGATTTCTTCACCAAGGCTTTCAAGCTTCAACCTTAGGGCAACCCCTTCACCGCAAAGGCGCAAAGGCGCGGAGGAAACGCAAAGGAAAGCAAAAAGAACTGAAATGGGGTAAGAAGTCGATATATTTGATGACCGCTGCGATCATGCAACGAAACGTGGAATTTTCCCGCCAAATCCTGACCAGATTTCTATTCCCAATTTGCCTTTGAACTCCTTTGCGCTTCCTCCGCGCCTTTGCGCCTTTGCGGTTAGAGTGAATCTTTAGACAGAAAAGAAGCATGAACGAATCGAAACTCAGGGAAGAGATCTGCACGTTGGGCAGGTCGATGTTCGACCGCGGGCTCACGCCAGGAAGTTCCGGCAATATCAGCGTGCGCCTCGACGATGGCTGGCTGATGACGCCGACCAATTCCTGCCTCGGCCGGCTCGACCCGGCGAAACTGTCGAAGGTGGATGCGAAAGCCAACCTGCTCTCCGGCGACAAGCAGACCAAGGAATCCTTCCTGCATCTGTCCATGTACGCGGAACGGCCTTCTGCAGGCGCGATCGTGCATTTGCATTCCACGCATTCGGTCGCTGTTTCCTGCCTCGCCGACGTTGATCCCCGGCAACCGATCCCGCCGATCACCGCTTATTACGTCATGAAGATCGGCAATCTCGTTTTGCTGCCTTACTACGCGCCAGGCGACATGATGCTGGCCAATGCGGTGAAGGAAGTGGCGGGGAAACACCATGCGATCCTGCTCGCCAATCACGGCCCCATCGTGGCCGGCAAGGATCTCGAAAGCGCCGTTTATGCGACCGAGGAACTGGAAGAGACCGCCAGGCTGTACCTGCTGCTGCGCGGTAATCGCCTGAAGATCCTGACTTCCGAGCAGGTGGCCGAACTGCACAGGAAGTGGCCGCAGTAAAACAGTGAGTGGTGACGGGTGCCCCGCAAGGGGATACCGGCCTGCGGCCATAACTGGTGACGGGAAAAAGCAAAACGTTCGGGAACCGACGAAGATGTAAGCGATCTTACCCTGGCCCCTATAGTCTTAATCTGTCCGCTGGCCGGATACGTATCAGTTCGCGGGGGACGCCGAGTCCACCTGGTTTGCTGTAAGGTTTCGGACGCGGCGCTGACTGAACGCCGGGGGTATCCATTTTTCACGCAGCTTCACGTTATCAATTAAGGAGATTTCATGAATCAGAAACTCATCATCGGCTCGGCGCTGGCCGGACTGATTGCCCTGACCTCGGCGGGAACCACGCTGGCTGAAGAGAAGGGCAAGGAAAAGTGCTTCGGTATTGCCAAGGCAGGCAAGAACGACT